>LADM01000139.1 GCA_000961645.1 Gammaproteobacteria bacterium BRH_c0
CGCCCGCCGAGTTTCAGGCCGGTGAGGTACTGGCGGTCGCCATCGCCGGCAAACTGGCGCAGATCCTTGTCGCGGCCCTGTTCCTGCAGTTTGGCGGTTTCCGCCTCCATCTCCTTGACCTGCTTGCGCAACTGGGCGATTTCATCCTCCGGGTCGGCCTGGATGCTGAGCTCTTCCCTGCGCTCCTCGATCTGTTCCAGCACCCGCCGCGACAGCCCCTCGGCCTCGACAATCTGGTCTTCGATACGCGCCAGGCTGTTGAGCAGTTTCACCTTGTCATCCTCGCCCTGGCGGATGTCGTCCTCCAGCATGGTCACCTCGGCGCGCAGATCCGGGTCGGCCTGGGTGACCGTGGGTTCGTGCTTGAGAATCAGGAACAGCAGGGTCACGGCGCCAAAGCCGCAGGCCATGATGTCGAGGAACGACAGGTTGAAGGCATTGATGTTGCGCTTGCGCTTGGCCATTTACGCCCCGGTGGGGACCTCATCCAGCGCCTGGATCAGGGTCAGGGTCACGCCGTTGATGACGAGTCGATCGCCTGCGCGCAGATCGTCCGGGTTGCCCTCGACCTTTACGTCTTGCCGCTCTCCTGTCAGTACTAACTGCTGGTTGCGAACTTCGAGGAGCAGCTTGCCAGATGCGCCGCGATGGAGGCCCAGGGCCGGGCCGTCGATATCGATTGCAAGGCCAGTTGCCACTGGCACAGCGCTGTGACCATAGAGCAGGTGGGTGGCCGCGGTTGTGGTGTTGTCGGCCTTGCTGGGGGGGGTGGTATGCGCCGACTGGCGACGCGCCAGGCGGGTGACAAACTCCAGCTGATTGCCCTGCGCGGCCAGTTGCGGCAGCGCCGTTCGGCAGGCGCCGATCACCTGCTGGCGGTCGAGTATGCGGGCATTCAGTTGGGCATCGATCCCGGCCAGGGCGTGCAGGCGATAGCTGGCAATCACCGGGCTGTTGCTGCCCATGCGGGTGAGCAGCTCGCGCAGTTTACCCCAGCGCGCCGAACTGCTGTCGAGCAGGGCGCTGCGCTGCAGATTGAGACGGAAATTGCCCCGCGGGGTCTGCAACTCCACGGCTGTTTCACTGCTGGTGGCCAGCTGCCGCAGCCAGACGGGCAGCTTGCTGAACAGTTGCTGCTCTCCCTGGGCGGTGTGGAGAGGATCGTAGCGGTATTCGTGGATAAACTGGTTGGCGATCTGCTGGGCCCAGGCGCTGTGGAAGGCCTTGAGGCCAGCGTCGGGGACGATTTCAACCCCCAGGCGGGTGATGCTGTCGGTGGCGCTGAGGCGGGTGATAACCGCCTGGTGGAGCTGGATATCCACATGCAGCAGTTCACCGCTGAGATCCTCAAGCGTGCTGGCAGCGGCCACCGCCGAATCCACCAGACCGAGGGTTTTTATCTGCAGGGCGTTGGCGAGCCCCAGCAGGATGGACAACTGGTCGCGGGAAAAACTGCCCGGCAGGGCAAACAGCACTTCAGCCGGTTGCCCCAGCTCGCGGTGAATATGGCTCAGCTGGGCAAAGGCCAGATCGGCAAAGTGGCGGGCGTAGGCGCTGCTGACCGGCAGTGGCGCCAGATTGAGCTGGTGCCAGAACTGGTTGAAGCTGCGCTGCGGGTAGAGCCAGGCCTGGTCAAAGGCGCTGGCGCCGGTGGCGATGCCGCTTTTTTCCAGCAGGGCATAGCCGGGGCTGCTCAGCTGCTCGCCATCGCTGGCGGTGGCGAGTATTTCGCTGTCCACCAGTTCGATTATGGCGGGTTGGCTGTGCTCAACGCTGTTCACGTTTGCTCCTGGCTCGCTCAAGGTGGTTTTTTTGTCCGTTCAAGGTGACTTTTTGTCCGCTCAAGGTGAATCGGGATCCGCTTTGAGGTGGCGCAACAGGTTGCGGTCGCAGTAGCTGTGGGTGTCGAGTACCAGCCGTTCCTGCATCAGTTGCAACTGGTGAAGCAAAAACATCAACACGATGCTGATCACCAGTGCGATAAAGGTGGAGTTGAAGGCCACCCCGAGACTTTCTGTCACTCCGGCGATATCCCCCTGCACCGCCCGGTGGGCCTGGCCGAGGGCATCACCAATGCCGCGCACGGTGCCGATAAAACCGATGGAGGGCACCGCCCAGGCAATATAACGCACCATCGACAGCTCCGATTCGAGGCGGTCGTTTTCGGTTTCGCACACTTCCGTGACGGCACTGGAGACATCCTGGATATTGCGGGTGGCGCTGAAGCGTTGCAGCGCTGCGGTGAGAGCGCGGGGCAGCAGGTAATCCTGCTGATGGGCAGGCAGTGCCTGGATCGGCCTGGTGAGCTGGCGGGCATCCTCGGGCAGGATGCGGGTGCCCTCGGCAACGCTCACCAGCGAGGACTGCAGCTGGCGCCGTTCATCGAGACCGCGGTGGGCCTTGAAACCCATAATCGCCATGGCCCACAGCATCAGGATAAAGCAGGTCTCCTGCTCGTAATCCTTGAGCAAAATGTACAGCGAGCGCTGGGGTACATAGGCTTCGCCACTGGCCTGGCGGGCCAGCTCCGCTTCCAGCTGGGCATTGGCGCTGGGGCGAATCAGGGTGACGTAGGTGCCGTGCACCACAATCACGGCGATCATCAGGGCGAACAGCTGGTAGAGGAATTCATGGTTTTTGCGCTGCATGGCAACTTGTCCGTTTATTGAGTGATGGCCGGGTCAGATATCCACCGGAAAAGGGACCGATAAATCCTCGGAAATTTCTTCCGAGGGCCGAAATACCTCGCTGCTTTGCTTGCCTGTGGGTTTATCCGCAGGTTTGTTCGGTGTCGGGGCTTTAGCTGGAGGAGCTTTTGCTACAGGAGCCGTGCCCTGCGGATTTTCCACCGGATTATCCTTTTCCGTTGCCGGTTGTTGCTCTGACGCTGGCTGCTGGCCGTGGGCAGCGCTCAACAACAGCGCGCAAACAAGCCCCGAGAGTAAAAGCCAAAAAGGTCGTCGGGATGACAATCTGCGGCCCAAAAGATTATTCATCTCCCATCTCCCCCTCTGTCATCTGACAAGCCGCTACTCCGCATAGCGGGCAACCCGGAATCCCACATCGTCGCGCCCCTCCACACCGTAGTCGCGGAACGACAGGCGCAGCTCGGTGATGGAGCCATGACGCCAGCTGGCGCCTCTGATCACCCGGAACTCGCCAGTGGCTGGACCGAGGGGGTCCTGCAGAGCCGCTGTGCCAAGGGTGGGCTCGATGCCGTAATAGTCATGGACCCATTCCGCCACATTGTGGCCCAGTTCGTAAAGACCCTTGCTGTTGGCGCTGAAGGATTTCACCGGGGCTGACACGATATGACCGTCCTGGTAACCGGCCAGGATGCGGCCCAGCACGGTGGCGGCGCTCTGGTCGGCGTAGTTGGCGCTCTTGGCCGGGGGCGGGAAGCTGTCGCCCCAGGGGTACTTTTTGACAGCACCGCTGGAGTCCACCCGTGCCGCCCACTCCCATTCTGCCTCTGTGGGCAGGCGGTAACCGTTGGCGTTGTCGTTGACGCTGACCTTGCCCCCACTGACCGAATAAAAAGGATTCAGATCGGCTTGCTGACTGAGCCAGTTGCAGTACTGCACCGCCTCCAGCCAGCTGGTGTTGACTACCGGCTGGGTGGGCAGGTCGAGGGTGTTGCGGCTGAAATGACTCGATGAGTGCGCAACCTGGAATTTCTTGTACTGGGCGTTGGTGACCGTCGTGGTGGCCAGGTAGAAGGGTTTGCTGAGGGAAACCTGGCGCTGTACCTCATTGGACCTGCGGCCCTGTTCGCGCCGCGAGGAGCCCATGGTGAAGGTGCTGGCGGGGCGAAACAGCCTGAGTTGCTGTCCCCCGGGGCTGGTGATCTGTTGCGGCTGTTCGGCGGATTTGGCATCGGCCTGCGGCTCAAGATCAAAGCTCAGTGCCTGCTCAATGCCGGGTTTGGGGGTCACTGTTTTGGACTGGCTGGCGTAGCCCGCCAGTTTGGCCTCCAGGCGATGGGGGCGGGCGGGCAGTACCAGGGTGCCGTCATGCTTGCGCAGTTTGCCATCGACAAAGAGCTGCGCAGCGGCCGGAGAGAGCGAGACCCGGATGCTGCCGCTATTGGCCCGCAGGGGGATATCCAGTTGCTGCTCCTCACCGGAGGTCAGGGTCAGCTTGCGCTCTTCGCTGTGGTAGCCATCAAGCAGCAGGCCAATGCTGTGGGTTTTGCCCGGCTCCAGTTCCAGCTCCAATGGGGTGCGGCCCTTGTAGTCGCCATTGACAGTCACTGTCGCGCCGGGTGGCGTGCTGCGCACATTGGCCAGACCATCGGCGGGGGCCAGGACAATGGGGTCGTGGCTGAGGGTTTCACCGATCCTGCCGTGCAGGACTTTCTCCCAGCGCTTGTAGCCCTGCAGCTTCACGGACACGGTCTCACCCGCGGCCTGCACCTGGACGCTGAGAGGCGTTTTGCCCACCAGCTGGTCGCCAACGGTTACTTCGGCGCCAGCAGGGGTTGATGCCAGGGCGATCAGTCCCCAGGCCGGTTCCAGCCTGGCCTCGATGCGCTCGGTGATGTCCATGCCCTGAATGCTGATGTCCTGTTGCCAGGGCTGGTAGCGGGGGTGATTGAGCTGGAGCGAGTAATTGCCCGCCGCAATATCGGTAAGGGTCTGGGGAGTCTGACCCCGGTCGCTGTTGTCGAGCAGGATGCGCGCGCCCTCGGGCACTGTGACCAGTGCCAGCTGGCCGGGCTTTTTTTCCAGTTCCAGTGTCAGGCGCTGGCTGGCCTCGCTGCTGATGGTGAGATCCTGCTGCAGGGCATGGTAGCCGGGCGCCTCGGCCTGCAACCGGTATTCACCGGCGCGCAACAGGTAGCGGTCACCGAATTGCACCGCCAGTCCGCCGCTGATGGTGACGCTGGTTTCCGGCGGGCTGGTGTCCACAGTCAGGGAGCGGGCGCTGAAAATAAACCACAGCATCATCAGGCACATTGCCAGCAGCATTGCACCTGCCACCGCGGCGAAACGGATGCTCCGCCGCCGGGGTTTGCGTGCACTGCCCAGGGGTTCAAAAAAGATCGGGGTAATGCCGCTGTCAGGATTCTGCTGGGTAGACGACGGCTTGACCATTACACGGCTTCCTTGCAGATCACCACAATGCGGTCGGGGCTTTCATTGCTGCCGCGGCTTTCGCTGCTGACGCGGAACTCCACCCGGACATCCCGGTAGCCATCGCGGCTGCCAAGGGCCACGTAGTTGCCGGGTTTGAGGGACAGCTGGCGGCTGGCAAAGGTACCCATTTCGCCCACCCGCAGCACAGTCACCAGGGTGAGGTTGTCGGATTCCAGAGTGACAGCCACGGGTATCTGCGACTGTGCAATGGCATCGGCCAGGGCCGTGATGCGATTTTGCAGGCGCGGCCCGGGCTCGGCAATGGCGCGGGCATCAGCCAGCAGTTGCTGGCCCTCGCGCAGCACCGACGGGGATGACAGCCGCAGCGGGTCGGCGATGATGGCGTCGATACCACTATCGAGCCTGGCGCGCGCCTGGCTGCGGATTTGCCCCACCCGCGCCTGCACCACGCTGTCGTCGCTGGCGAGGACGGTTTCATAGAGTGCGGCAGCTGCCTGCCATTGCTCTTTGGCCTCCAGTGCAGCGGCAGTTTGCAGCTGAGTGCTCACGGTCAGGGCTGCCTGGCGGGCATTGGCCTGGTCGAGGCTGGTGCGCGCATCCGGGTGGCCGGGACGCAGGGCCAGGGCCTTGCCGAAGGCGGATTTGGCGCTGTCCAGCCGGTTTTCCCTGAGCGCCGCCAGGCCGCTACTCATGGCGCTGTTAAAGCGTTGTTCGAGAAGTTGCTCGCGGACAATCTGCAAGGCGGATTTTGCCTCGCGATGATCGGGGTCGAGGGCAATCACTTCGTTGAAAAGTTGCTCCGCCTGGACCAGCTCGCCAGCGGATAGCGCCTCCCGCGCCTGGGCCATCAGTGGACGGGTCTGCGGTAACAGCTGTGCCTGTTTGAGGCCGCTGGCGGCGGCCTTGTTGTCAGGATCGATGGCCAGCACCTTGTTAAAGGCGGCGCTGGCGTCCTCTTCACTGCCCTTGGCGAGTGCCTGCTGGCCGAGGTCGAGGGTGCTGGCGATGACTTCATCGCGCTGTGATTCGAGGCTGGTCAGCGCATCCAGGGCCTGCTGGTAGAGGGCCAGCGCCTGGTGGAAGTCGCGCTGGCGGTACAGATTGTCGCCCTGACCGGCAAGTGCGGTGGCTGCGGCAAAGCCATCGGCTCCCCACAGTTGTACCTGTTTGCTTTCCAGCGCCTGCTGTTTGGCGAGAATCTGTGCCAGCAGATCCTGGGCGCTGCGCCGCGCTTCGGCCAGCTGTGCTTCCTCGTAGGGCGAGGGCAGAGCGGGGGCAGGAGTCGCTGCTGGCGGAGAGGCCGTTGTTGGCGGCGACAGCGGTGCCCTGGCGGGGACAATGAGCTGCGGGGCGAGAAACACCACCAGCAATCCTGCTGTGAGGACAATCCCTACCACCCACAGTATCCAGCTGCGCTTACTGACCCGAGGTTTGTCCTTGGCGCCAGCGGGGCGGCCATCATCGCCCTGATTGTACCGGGTGAGATCGATGGTGGTGGGCTGGATGGGCTCAAAGGGCCGGGGTTCAACCATACTGCTGGGCCTGTGTATGCGCTGTCGGTGGAGTCCGTTTTATTGTACTTGCTCAATGGGCGCTGCCGGACCTTGACCGGCATCGATACCGCGCTCGGCATCGTATATCTGTTGGAGCAGTGCTTTCCACTGGGCGTACTGGGCTTCGGCATTGCCCGTCAGGGTGATGGTGCGGTCCTCCAGCTCGATCACTCGCGGCTCAATCGCCACTTCCAGTGATTCGCCCAGCTCCGCCAGGGCCTCGATATGCATCTGCGCTTCCTGGCGCTTTTCCAGTGAACTTTTGATCAGCATGCCGCCCGCGCCTGCTGCCATGATACCGCCGACCTGGGTGGCGCTGTTGCTCGAGGTGGCCGCCAGGATGCCCCCGGCCACTGCCGCAATGCCCCCCACCATGCGTGCAGTGGATTGTTTTTTGAGCTGGCGGGCGGCAATCACCTCTTCATAGCTCTCGGCGCGCCAGCTCTGGTAGGGTGGGTCCATCTGTCGCTTGAAGGTGTCGTAGTGTTCCTGCAGGGTATCCACGAACAGGTAATCGCGTTCGCGGATGCGCTCAATGCGCTGCATGATGGGATCGTTGCTGGCGGGCAGGCGGACGATTTCCAGCTCTCCCTTGCGGTTTTCGCGAATATGCCGATCGTAGGCATCGGGGGCAAAGCTGCGCGCAAAGCGCAGTTGCGACACGGTGCGCAATTCTTCGGCGCGCCCGGCGGGCAGCATGTCGCGCTGCTGGCGCAGGTCGTTGGCGATGCGGTTGAACAGCCCCTGGAAAGGGTCGCGGTTTTGCGTGCGGCGCTTGTCGTAGGCGTAGACGCTGGCCACTTCCTCATAGGTTTTGTTGAGCCACTGCTTGCCGCTGGCGTCAGTGGCGACAATGGCCAGTTCGAGTTTTTCACCGTCGGAGTGGAGAATGGTGCCTTCGACATAGACATCGACCACGGTGTCGACGCCAGGGATGACCCGCACCGGGCCCCAGGCGCCGCTGTTTTGCAGTGTTGCCACCAATTGGCTGGCAAAGTAACGGGACTCGGCATTGCGCACCTCGGGACGCACCATCTCATCCTCGTCAGCCTCGTCAAGGCCTGGATCGAAGGGGATTACCCCCAGATCCAGCAGCTGCGATTCGGGGATCACGGCGGTTTCCTGCTCGAGGTGGGTAAAGGTGGTGGATTTGACGGTGGTGGTGCCGCAGCCCGCCAGCATCAACAGGGCAGCCAGAATGGGCGCGATACAGCGAAGAAAGCGGGGTTTCGCAGTGCGCGGAGGATATGCGGTGATCATCGGGGTATCAATTAACATTGGCAACTGGCATCAGTTTTTGAAAATCCTGGGTGTTTGAACAGATTGGTTGATCAACTTCCTTTCTTGTATTTGCGGTACTCATCCCAGAGCTTTTCGCGCAGGGCGGGGTCCGTTTCCGCCATGGCTGCTTCGCGAATCTGGCGCGCCACGATGTCATCGTCGCTGCCATCCACCAGGTCGGGAGGCACAGTGCCATCCCCCTTGCCGCGGCCGGGCATGGCGGGCACGGCTCCCTGGGCGCCGCTTGTGGCGGCGACAGTGTTGTCAGTGGCGGCTCCGTCTTCTCCGCCAGGACCGCCCGGGCCGCCGGGTCCGGATTCATCGCCGAGATCGGCCTCTTCAAACAGCGGGCCGCCAAATTCGCCACCCGCGCCGTCGCCCTCAGCTGTGCCGGTATCATCGCCCATACCTGCGCCACTGTCGCCCTGATTGGCTGCCGGATTGGCGTCTCCCATGGCTTGGGCCGCGGCGCGCTCGGTGAGTATCATGCCGT
>LADM01000008.1 GCA_000961645.1 Gammaproteobacteria bacterium BRH_c0
TCTCGATGTGTGGACTCCTATACGTTTGTGGGTAGCAACTTCAACGTACCTCCCAAGGGAGGAGGAGTCCACACATCGAGAGCAATCGCTTTTGGTCAGCTTTGCGCTCGTCGGGAACTGTGGAATACTTGAACCCCACAATGGTGTGGGACTGCCTACAATCCACTTCGCTGCATTTTGGCAGCCCCACATCGCGTCGTTACATGCGCACCTCTACATTAAGGAGCTAAGTCGTGCTATTTGATCAAAGTTTTTTGGAGGGCATAGATAAAAATCCGGTTGGAGCGATTGTCAGTGCGTGCGAAAGGACAGTGGATGCTATTGAAGCCAGAAATCGAGATTGGGCCCCACCAGATTTGGCGGAACTGATGGAGACTGCTGCTCTTGTAAATGAAATTATTGATGATCATTTGCTTTCATCAGAAAACATCCTGCCCGAAATAGATGGAAATTTTGGATACAGTTGTCAGCAACTATTTCAATATCTAAACAATGTCCGCGGCGAGTTTCAGGGCCATGCTTACGAAATTCAATTTGCGTCAATAAAGCATCAATATCGGACGGCATTAAAAGCTAATTTTGCATATGAATTTTCCCAAGGTGATCTTGAACGAGTACAAAGTCTAATTAACGAATTGAGAACGCATATATCAAGCGCATCGGGACTTGAAAATGAGCACAGGCGTCGGCTGCTCGCTCGTCTTGAAAAACTTCAGTCAGAACTGCACAAGAGGGTAGCTGATTTGGATATGTTTTGGGGGATGGTAGGTGATGCTGGCGTCGTCTTGGGAAAGCTTGGTAAAGATGCAAAGCCTATTGTAGATAGAATTCGAGAAATCGCGGATATTGTCTGGAGAACTCAGTCGAGAACGGAGGAGTTGCCGAGTGGAACAAAGCCCCCTCTGCTAGAGAGCGATGATTTATAAAGCACGTAACAAACTGTTTCTGAGCGACCAAGTTATCTTGTCATGCTATTTACCGACAGCAACTCCCCCACCAACCGCGGCACCTGCTCACTCGCCAACCCCCGCCGTTTTTCAGCAAACATCGACTGCACTGCGGATGGCTCCAGGTTGATTTCCAGGGTGTGGGCGCCAGCGGCAACCGCTTCACGGACAAACCCCGCCGCAGGGTAGACGTTGCCGGAGGTGCCAATAGCCACAAACAGGTCGCACTGGTGAAGGGCATTATAGATCTCGTCCATTAGCAGCGGAATTTCGCCGAACCACACTACGTGGGGGCGCAGGCTCCCCGCCAGGTTGCAGCAGTCACAAACATCATCAACATTGATATCGCCACCCACCGGAAACAACTCGCCACTGCGGGCACAGCGGCTTTTCAGCAATTCTCCGTGCATATGGATGACATTGCGGCAACCGGCCCGTTCATGAAGGTTGTCAATATTCTGGGTGACCAGCAGCACTTCACCGGGGAATTCCGCTTCCAGTCTGGCCAGGGCCAGGTGGGCGGCATTGGGCTGCACTGCGTCGCCCAGCAGTTGCTGGCGACGCAAATTATAGAACTGGTGCACCAGGCGGGGATTGGCGGCGAAACCTTCAGGGGTGGCGACATCCTCAATGCGGTGTTCTTCCCACAGGCCATCGGAAGCGCGAAAGGTTTTAATCCCCGACTCGGCAGAAATACCCGCCCCGGTGAGTATGACTATTCGCTGGTACTCCTCTCCCATTTCCCGTTCAGACATCTCCCCTTTCGTCACCTCCCGTTTCCCCAGCACTCAATCAACCCTTCACAACCTCAGCCAGCGCACGAATATGCCCCGCCCGATCGGCATGACCCGGCAGATTGGTGATAAAGGCGGAAACGCCGATATCCTCCAGCCCGTCGATATAGGATTTCACGTATTCCGGGGTGCCGGCCACGGTGTGGATCGAGGTGAGGTATTCGGTCAGCTCCGGGCCCAACTCGTTGAGAGCCTGGACATTCTTGCCGTTGACGACACAGTGCTCGGATACGTCGTAGCGGCTCTCAAGCTGGCGCAGCTGTACCAGGATATCTGGCGGCACGGTGGCGAGCTTTTCCGGGGTGTAGAGAAATGTCAGGGCGTTGGTAACGAGAAAGGCTTTGATATCGTCGATGGCCTGTTCGCGTGTGTCGCGAATGGAGCAAAACGCCGTTACCCAGATTTCCACATCCTTCGGATTGCGACCTGCATCCTTCGCGGCCTGGTGAATACTGTGGATCTTGCGGGCCGTGTCGTCCAGATCGCCATCGGTGAAGATGATGGCGCCATCGGCACGCTCCCCCGCCAGCTTCATGGCCTTGGGACCAAAAGCAGAGTAGTACACCGGGGTTTTGTGCGGGTAGTGCAGCGGCGCCACCGGGCGTCCCTCCCAGTTGATGGGCTTGCCGTCGAACAGGTCGTCGAGGGCATCCCAGTAGGCCTTCATCTCGATCTGGGTAGCAGGCTTGCGGCCAATGGCAATCACGTTGCCGCCGCCTACCGCCAGGCCCAGGCCCATGCGCCCGCCACTGAAATCCTGCAAACTCGAAAAGCCATTGGCCACGGTCAGCGGGTGGCGCAAGAATGGCCCGGTCACAAAGGGTGTGATCATGGCTTTTTCGGTTTCCATGGCGGCAATGGTCATGCTCACATAGAGATCGTGCCAGGCAGCGGGTGAATCGCCGATGCCGATAATGTCGTAGCCCAGCTCCCCGGAAAGGCGCACCTCGGCGCGAAAATCTTCGAGGCTCGCGCCCCACATATGCTCTACACCCAGCTTCATGGCGGCTCTCCCCAGTAATGATTATCGCAGTATGGATTTGCTTCTAACCGGTTTGCGGGCCAATCGGGCTGCGACGATCAGCACCACGGCCACCACCGCTTCCGATCCGAGGGCGGCGGTCATGGCCGGGGCAAAGCCGTCAAGGGCGATGGAAACGAGGCGCATGGCGATATAACCCGCCCAGGTGATACCAATCACCATCAGGATGGTGGAACGCACATTGTGGTTCAACAGGGCGTACAACAGCAGCAGGCCCTGGATCAGGAATCCACCGTAGATGGCGCGCATCTCGCTGAGTCCCATTGCGCCCTCAGGCGTGAGGCCGGTCATGGCCCCCAGCTCGCTCACCGAGACAATCGAATATATCCCGAATCCCATCAGGGCCAGGGCCAGCAGTGCTACCAGTGCGTTCATGACTTTTTCCATCTGTTACTCCTGTGAGTCACCGTGAGCGGTGACGGGTTAGTTTGAAAATTTGTTTGAATCAGCGCGCGGCGTCGATCATAAAGCCGCCGTCGGGCATAAAGCTGTAGCCGGTCATATAGGCCGAATCCTCACTGGCGAGAAACACCACCACCGGCGCAATGTCCTTGTCCGGTGAGCCCATGCGGGGAATGGGGAACAGATCGCCCGGATCCCAGTCGTTTTCGGCCACGGCGGTTTCAAAGGAATCGGTGATCGCCACCGGGCAGACAGTGTTGACAGTGATCTCGTCCCGCGCCCACTCCCGGGCGGCAACCCGCGTCAGCGCCCGCACCCCTTCCTTGGCCACGGCGTAGGGCACATAACCCTCCTTGCCGATAAAGCCGACGCTGGAGGCAAAGTTGATCACCCGCCCGCCGCGACCTTTCATGTAGGGGTAGCAGGCCTGCATAAAGAGCATATGGGCAAAGGGTCCGCCCTTCATCTGGGCTGTGAGCATGTCAATGGTGGTGTCGAGCGCCGTGCCCATGGTGGTGGTCACATCCATGGCGTTGTTGACGAGGATATCCACTGTGCCATAGGCCTCAACAGTGTGTTTGACGGCAGCACTGATCTGATCCGGCTCGGTCACATCGCAGGCAATGCCGATGGCCTCGCCGCCCGCAGCACGGATTTCATCCACCACTTTCTGCACCGCCTCATCGGTGCGCGACAGTACCGCCACCTTTGCGCCTTCAGCGGCAAAGCGCTTTGCCACCGAACGCCCGATGCCGCGGCTGGCGCCGGTGACAATGGCAACCTTGTTTTCAAGTCGTCCCATGATAGTTACCTTTTCTCACTGTTATTGTTATGCATTCCCGGCAACGCCTTGCAGGCATTGGCGGTAACGCGCTACTGAATGGCGCTGACTGGATCAGCCGTTCTCCGGTTTGTCGAGTGCATCCCGCAGGGTGGCCATCAAATCGTGCTGCGGCACAAAACCGGTAGCGCGAATCTTGCGGTCATCAAACAGGGTGTGGGTACTCAGCACTTCAACACTGAAGCGGGTAAGCGGAGGATTTTTGCCATAAGGATGGATCTTTTCCATCACCCAGGCCATGGCCATGGCAACCCCCTTGGGGATATTCATCAGCCGGGTTTCCTTGCCATAGAGTGTGTCGAGGGCCAGTTTGATATCCAGCCAGGTGGTATCGAAGCCCTTGACCAGGTAGATCTCGGGCTGGGTGACGGACACATCGAGCAGGTGCACCATGGCGCGCCCCACATCGCTGGCGTCCATACAGGAAATATTCCAGGCGCCACCGCCGATCACCGCAAAATTGCCCTTCTCGTGACCCGCCATGATGGCGGGCAAGGCCGAGGTATCGCGCTTGCCGAGGGTGTTGGAGGGACGCAGGATAATCAGCTCGATATCGCTGCCCGCCTGGAGGTCAAGCAGTGCCTGTTCGCGTTCGCGCGCGATACGGCTGTAGCCGTATTTAGGATTCACCGGCCAGCTTTCATCAACCGCAGTCTCTGGCCGCTCAAAGCCGTAGATCATTACCGTGCTCAGCTGCACAAAGCGTTTTGCACCCGCTGTCTGCGCAGCGGAAAACAGCCGCGAGGTGAGGTCGATTTCCACCAGGCGGCGCTGATCGTCGCTGAGATGCATGCGGGTTTCCGCCACACAGTTAAAGACTGTGCTACCGGACTCAATGGCATTGGCGAGGGCGACAACATCGTCAAAATTCTGGCGCATGATGGTGACTGGCAGGGTTTCCAGAAACCGGCAATCACTGCTGTTGCGTACGATGCACACGACATCGTGCCCTGCCCGGGCCAGTTGCTCGGCGGTGTGGCTGCCCAGATAGCCGGTAGCGCCAAAAACGAAGGTTTTCATGGCAATCCTTGTGTCGTTATTACAGATAGTTGTTATTGCAGTTAGTTGTTACCGGGAGATATCGCAATAGTGCCTGTTAGGTTAACTGCCGACAGTCGATTGGCAGGCGGTTAACCATTTAATGCGACTGTAGCAGAAAAAACCCCGCCAATGGACCACAAAAAAAGCCACCGGGACTGATCGATCCCGGTGGCTTTGGCTGACAGTATCAGGCGGGGCAGGCCCGCATTCACTGCATGATTATTTGCAGGTCCAATTGGCCGCATCGTAGGGGAAAGCCCCCTTCTTGGCATCGAACACCGCCACCTGGGGATGGGGGCACAACAGCACGGTGCGCGACAGGGTTGGCATCACCGGAGTGGCCGCCTGGCCGGGAGTCACCGGGCGAGCCGTGGCACTGGCGACAATCTCATCGGGGCGATTGCCCTGCTCGGCCCAGTCGATCACCTTGTCGAGGAAGCGCTCAGGACTGTCCTGGGGACCAGGACCGCCACCACAGTGCAGCACACCGGGCACCATATACACCCGCACGAAATCATCGGTGCCGGGCACGGTTTTCTTCAGGTCATCGTAATATTCGATGGCGTTGGCAGGCGGTACAGCATTCTCGCCGATGGGTGCCCAGATGATCAGTTTGCCGCCCGCCTTCTTGAAGCCGGAGAGATCGGGGCTGACAGCACCCCAGTCGGCGTGGTGATCGCCCAGAATCTTCATGTGCTCGGGATTGTCGAAATCCAGATCGGTGATCATGTTGAAGTCGGCTTTATTGAAGTACATGCCGCGCAGGATGCTCTGGCCGATGCCAAAGGACGAGGGTGGCGGGTTCGGCGCCCAGGGGTTGTTCATATCCTTGCTGGTAGGCTTGGTGTTGCCGATCAGGAAGGACGACCAGCCGGTGGGATTGGTGGGGCTGAAACCGGGCGCATCCACGCCGGGTGCAACAGGGAAGCGACCGGTGATGCGCTTGATCATGTCCACCTGGGGACCGGTCAGGCAGCTGTCGCTGTCGGCGCCGGGACATTTCAGACTGGCAACGTCGAAGCCGCAGACGTTGACATCGCGCACCAGACCGTCGGGTCCGGCACAGGCTTCAGCCACCTTGCGCTCCAGCAGGGCGAGTTTGGCGGGCGGCACCCAGCGGTCGGGGTTTTCCACCAGGTACTGAACGATCCAGGGGAACCACACGCTGTTGCCATTACCGAAACCGGTGGAAACCACCAGGCCGTCATAGTCGGTGGGGTGGTGGAGCGCGGCCATGGCGCCCATTCTGCCGCCACCGGAACAACCCAGGTGGTAGCGGTAGAGCTTGTCCTTCATGTCGTAATAGGCCTTGGTAATGGCCTGGGTGGCCACAGCCGATACGTGCGCGCCACGGTGGCCGTGGTCCAACTTGGCGGCGGGATTGTCGATGGCGAAGTCCCACATCATGCCCTTGTGGCCGGTATCCGAACCCGCCACCGCAAAGCCCTGGTTCAGCAGTTGCAGGGTGGTGTTGGCGTAGTAACTGCCGAGCAGCTCGGTCGACGTGGTGGTGGGCACAAAGCCCGCCGCGGCGCCGAGGCCAACAAAGTAATAGCGGCCATGAAAGCGTTCTTCCGGCAGCATCACGGTAAAGTTGACCTGATTGGGGCCGGGGTTCTGGGTAATGATATGGCCCAGCACCTCGCAGTGGGGCACCGGGGCCTCGACAACCTTGACGGCATCGATCACCGCATCCTTGGGGCTAATGGCGCGGATGGACTCCAGGGTGCATTGATCTTGGGCAGCAACCGCACTGGTTGCAGCAACACTCAACAGTAAAGAAGATAAGCTCAGGGTGACAGCTCGTTTGATCATCTGTTCCTCCAGTGCCTGCGGCGGAACTGTGTTATCCAGCCCTGGCAAGCGGTGGTTGTTATATTGGTATGGTGGGTACAGCGAAGATGTACAGAACCAGTAAGAATCAATTTGTCATTACTGTCAACTTTATCTGTACCAGCAAGGTGATTTTCACCCTCTGCCGATTTGCTATGCGGTCACCCAGCGTTGCCGGACCCTGCTGCTGAGTGCGTCCACCCCCAGCACCAGCGCCAGCATGGCAAGAATCACCGTGGCGGCCCGGGCCTCCTGGAAGAGGCTGAGATTCACATACAACATCTGCCCCAAACCACCGGCGCCCACAAAGCCGAGAATGCTCGCCATGCGGATATTGTTCTCCCAGCGATACAGACCATAGGCCACCAGCTGCGGCCAGATATTGGGCAGGGTGCCATAGCAGAATGCCGCACACCGCCCACTGCCCGCCAGGCACAGGCTATCGGTGGGTGCGGCGGGCGTGTTTTCCAGGGCTTCTGCATAAAGCCGTCCCAACACCCCGGTGGTGTGCAGCGCCAGTGCCAGGGTGCCGGCATTGGGGCCGAGACCTGCCGCCAGCACCATCAGTGCCGCCCACACTAACTCTGGCACAGAGCGCAGGGCATTGAGCACAAAGCGGCTGGCCATGCGCGC
>LADM01000016.1 GCA_000961645.1 Gammaproteobacteria bacterium BRH_c0
GCCGTCGCCAAAGGTGCAGTGGCCATTGCCGACCGCCAGACGGCGGTATATCCCGCTGTATCGCCCGGCGGCTGGAACCTGATCGGTTTGTGTCCGCTAGCAGCGTTTGATGCGCGGCGCGATCCTCCTAGTCCCTTCAGCGTCGGTGACCGGGTGCGCTTTAACCCGATCAGCCGTGACGAATTCCTGACCCTCGGCGGGCAACTGTGAGCAATCTGAAGCCTGACAAACCAGAAGCAGCGGGCTTTGTGGTGGAAAATCCCGGCCCCCACAGCCTGATCCAGGACAGTGGCCGCCGTGGCGTGCTGCACCTTGGCCTCACCAGCGCCGGCCCCATGGACAAGCTGACCTATGACTGGGCCAACCGTCTGTGCGGCAACCTGGCGGGTACAGCGGCGCTGGAAATCACCTTTGGCGGCCTGGCAGTGCGGGCCAGCGCAGCCACCCGGATCGTGCTGTGCGGCCCGCCGGTTGAATGCACCCACAATGGCAAGCCGGTTGATATCTGGCAGGGGCTGGATCTGGCAAGCGGCGACAAGCTGGCCATCGGCCATGTCCACAGCGGCTGCCGACTCTATCTGGCGGTACGGGGAGGGTTCCAGGTGGTGCAGGTGTTCGGCAGTGCTGCCACTGTCGTGCGGGAGGGGCTGGGGGGCGTGGAAGGCCGGGCCTTGCAGCGCGGGGATTTTCTGCATTTTCCTGAGCACGGCGCCAGGCAAAACCTGGGCGCTGACTCAAGAAAAAGATTCAGCTTGCCTGACTATTTACGCCCGGATTACCCGGCAGCGGATGACAGTGTTCATACCCTGCGGGTCATTCCCTGCCTTGATGCCCGGCATATTCCACGCCAGGAAAAATTACACTTTTTCAGCCAGGTGTACAGCGTCAGCAACGACATAAACCGCATGGGCTATCGGCTGGAGGGTAAAGCGTTGGCATTCAAAACCGGGGCCATACTGTCGCAGGGGATAGCACCAGGAACCATCCAGATACCCCCCAATGGCCAGCCCATCGTGTTGATGCGCGATCACCCCACTATCGGCGGTTACCCCAAAATCGGGGTTCTGCTGTCTGCAGATATGAACCGCCTTGCCCAGTTGCAGCCCGGCGCCAAACTGCGGTTTGTGCCCATTACTGTCAACCGGGCACAGCAAGCGTTGCGCATGGCAAAGCAGTCCTATGAGTCGACCTGCCCCATTGTTCTGCAATAGGGCAATGATGTTTCGGCCTCCCACCATCCCCCTTGTTGCACAGAATGCCTATAATCGCGGCAACTTTGCCGGGATGTTCCCATGACGCGCCCCTCTCATGCCCTGATCGATCTCGATGCCCTGCAGGCCAACTACCGGCTGGCCCATTCCCTGTCAGTGCGGCATTCCTCCTCAGCGCAGACCCTGGCGGTGGTCAAGGCCAACGCTTACGGCCACGGCGCCATCCAGACAGCCATGGCCCTCGAACCCCTTGCCCCGGCCCTGGCCGCTGCCTGTTGCGACGAGGCGCTGGAGCTGCGCAGCGCCGGTATTGCCAAACCCATCGTGCTGCTGGAAGGCATTTTCAGCGCCGACGAAGTGGCCCTGTGCGCACAGCACCATTTTTGGCCTATGGTAGAAAACAGCCGCCAGATCGATGCCATTGTGAATGCCGCTATCCCGGCACCCATCAATGTCTGGCTCAAGGTGGACACTGGTATGCACCGCCTCGGGATGCAGCCGCAGGATTTCCCCAGCCAGTATCAGCGCCTCAAAACCAGTGCCAATGTAATTGGGGATATTGTTGTCGCCACCCACTTTGCCAGTGCTGACGAGCTGGATAACCCCTTTACCCGAACCCAGATCGAGCGCTTGCGATCACTGACAGGGGATGGGCAAATTCCCCTCAGCATGGCCAATTCACCCGCGTTGCTGGGCTGGGAAGATGCCCGCGCCGACTGGAACAGGCCGGGATTTATGCTCTACGGCAGCTCGCCATTCAGCGCACCGCACCCGCTGGCCGATCAGTTGCAACCGGTGATGAGTTTTAACACCAGGGTGATGTCTGTGCGCCACATAGCCGCAGGCGAAGCGGTAGGTTACGGCGAAACCTGGCGGGCACAGCGGCCCAGCACCATCGCCACCATCCCGGTGGGTTATGGCGACGGCTACCCGCGCAATGCCCCTTCCGGCACACCGCTGCTGGTCAACGGCATGCGCGCAACTTTAGCCGGGCGTGTATCCATGGATCTGATCACAACCGATGTCACCGACCTGCCGTCGGTGCAGGCCGGGGATGAGGTGGAACTGTGGGGAAAAAACCTGCTCGTCAACGAAGTGGCCAGCTGGGCCAACACCAGCCCCTATGAACTGCTGACCCGCATTCCGGGCCGTCTGAGACGCATCTATAGCGGCCAGTGACATAGCCGCCATAAAAGCCACCGATTAATTTGACACCACTTGCCCGGATGCTTCCTGGCGCAGCTTGTTGCGCACATCCATCAGCATCTTGCCGTAGTAGTTATGGCCGCGCTGGTCGCGCCCGCAGCCCCAGTAATAATCGTAGTTGCTCGACTCCACGATCATGCGCTCACCGCTATCCAGCAGCTTTTGGGCAATCTCCGGATACTGGTGGACCTTGATCCAGGTGCCCCTGGTCATCATCGAGCGTTGAATGGTCTTCCAGTCCTTGCGCACTTTCCAGAACTGCCAGAGCGCGGTTTTTTGCGCAATTTTCGGGTGCGGCGCGGTGCGGATTTTTTCCCGCAATGCCGGGTCGGTAAATTTCATCGCCTGAAAATAGTGCTCCACAGACTGCCACTCCATGCCATCCAGCTCAAAGGGGTGGCGCGAAAAGGAGGCCAGTGATTCCTCGGAATCATCGCGGCAGAGAAACAGGGCATCGTCGGGTAGTTTGGTAAACAGCGCCATTAATCAATTCCTAGTCTTTCAACGAGAACGGGGTGAAATTGGTGTCTACATCATAAACATCGACTTTCTCCACGCGTTTCAGCTTGTTTACGATAAGGTAGGTGAATGGCGTCATCAGAGCTTCAAACACCACCTTGAAAACAAAATTGAAGATTATCACCATCATCAGGCTTTCTCCGGACCACACCCCGGCAAAGGCGATGGGATAGAAAATCAGGCTGTCCACCCCCTGCCCGGCCATGGTGGAACCGATGGTGCGCATCCAGAGGTAGCGCCCCTTGGTGAGGATTTTCATTTTCGCCATCACGTAGGAATTGACAAAATCCCCGGCCCAGTAGGCCACCATGGAGCCAATCACAATGCGGTAGGTGTTGCCAAAGACGATTTCCAGCGCCGGTTGCAGGGTGGCATTGAAGGGTTCGCTGGCCGCAGGGGGCAACGCGAGAATCACCGTCGACATAAAGGTGGCAAAAATCAGCGAGAAAAACCCCGCCCAGATCACCCGCCGGGCGCGGGCGTAGCCGTACACCTCGGTGAGAATATCGCCAAAAATATAGCCGATGGGAAAAAACAGGTTACCCGCACCAAAACTAAGACTGTCGCCAATCCCCGGAATGGCGAAGGGAAAAGTGATTTCGCAGATTTTCGCAGGCCCGATCAGATTGGAACACAGCAGCACGGCAACAAAGGCCGCCATGATCAGGTCGTAATAGCGAAAATGCCGCCCCATCACCACAGCGCCGCTCACGGGTTTTACCGTACTGGTTGTCATTGTTGTCTCCCGTGAATGAATTGTATTTGCTCAGCGCAGGATGATTCTTACCTGGAATCTATTTTAACGAGAGATGTGGGAATGCGAGATGAGAGATCGTGTGCAGCTCCATCTCTCGTCTCCCGTCAAACGTCTCCCGGCCAACAAACCCAATGGCTATCCCGCCGCGACACAGCATTGCCTATGTCTAAGCCGATGCCCAAGGCAAGTGCCATTCCATTCATGGCTGATAAACTTCGGCATTCTGGCCAATATGGAAAAGGCCTTCCCCGCCGTCCACAAACAGGTGCTGCCCGGTAATGTACTCGTTGTCGAGAATATACAGCAGCGCCTTGCCCAGCTCCTCCACCGCACCCTGGCGTTGCAGGGGAATACCCTTCACCCGCCAGTCAATGTAATCATCGGTGCGGGTAACGCCAGGCATGATCACACCCGGCGCGATGCCGTTGACGCGTATACGCGGGGCGAACTCCATGGCGGTCATTTTGGTGAGTTCCCCCAGGGCTTTTTTGGCAGACAGGTAGGCACCGTACTGGTACTGCTGAAAAGCGATCTTGTTGTCGAGAATATTGACGATATTGCCCCTTTCAACCCGGCGGGCAAAGGCGCCACTGAGCAGGAACGGGGTGAAAAAATTCACCATGAATTCATTTTGCAACACCGCCATGGTGGTTTCCGCCACCGGTGCCGCGTTGTAGATGGAGGCGCAGTTGACCAGTACCGACAGGTGCGGAAACACTGCCGCCACATCGTCGATCAGGCCTGACGGATCGCGCCCCGACAGAAAATCACAGGGAAAAATCGCACAATTGACACCCATCGCGCGGATGGCAACTGCTGCCTCTTCGGCCTTGTCGGCGGAACTGTTGTAGTGGATGGCGATGTCGTAACCCTTGGCCGCCAGGGTTTTGGCAAAGTGGAGGCCCACTCTGATGGCGCCACCTGTAACCAGGGCTGCCTGTCGTTCACTCATAATGTACCTGCTGCTGTTGCTACTCTGGTCGTGAAAGGCTGAGGTCTGGCGAGCAGGGATGCATCGACAGAACAAACCGCCAATCTGACCTGCGGTGGGCCAATATAATCAATGCCCGCGCGCGACTCCAGCAAAAAGCCGGTAATACAGGGATTTGCCACCCATAAGCCGCACCGGGGTTGGCAGTGGCCCGCCCGTACAATTTCCGTACAGTTTGATTGATCTGTACAGGGTTAAACGCCATTTTCAAATTGAGTGACCAAGGCTTGCACTGCTACCATTCAATCAGCATTTGACACAGACAATTCACTCAATCACTTCGGGGCTGGGGCCACGGCTGATCACTGCCCTTGACTGACCAGCATATACAGGCGTTTATAACGACAAAGCGGTACTCACATGTCAAAAGAATCTATGCCAAACGAATCGACCACCAATCAACGCTGCATCATCATCGGCGCCAGTCATGCCGCCGCCCAGGTGGCGCCAGCGCTGCGCAACAATGGCTGGCAGGGCACCATCGCCGTGATCGGCAACGAATACTTCCTGCCCTACCATCGCCCGCCCCTGTCGAAGGATTTCCTGTCCGGCAAAAAAAGCCTTGAAGACATTCTGATTCGCCAGCCACAAGTCTACGAAAAAGCCAAAATCCGTTTTGCCCTCGGCCTTACCGTGAGCGCCATTGAGCGCGCCGACAAGCATATTGTGCTTGAGGATGGCCAGCGCATTCCCTACGACAAGCTGGTGCTGACCACCGGCGCACGGGTGCGCAAGCTCACCATTCCCGGTGCCGACCTGCCCGGCGTGTGCTACCTGCGCAGCGCCAACGATGTCCACCAGATCAAAGGCTTTGCCGGCAAGGATAAAAAGGCCGTGATCGTCGGCGGTGGCTATATCGGCCTCGAAACCGCCGCCTCCCTGCGCAAGCTGGGCATGCAGGTCACGGTGCTCGAAGCCATGCCGCGGGTATTGCAGCGCGTGACTGCACCGGAAGTTTCGGCTTTTTACACCCGTGTGCACGGGGAGGAAGGGGTCAATATTGTCACTGACACCATCGTCAAGAGCATCGAGGGCGGCAAGCATGTGGAGGCCGTGGTGTGCGAGAACGGCGAGTCCTACCCCGCTGATCTGGTGGTTGTGGGTGTCGGTGTGATTCCCGCCACCGAACTGGCGGAAAACGCCGGTCTGGAAGTAAACAACGGCATTGTAGTGGACGAATACGCCCGCACCAGCGACCACGATATTCTCGCTGCCGGTGACTGCACTTCCCACTTCAACCCCATCTATGGCCGCCAGATGCGCCTGGAATCGGTGCAAAACGCCCTCGACCAGTCAAGCGTGGTGGCCAACACCCTGTGCGGCAACCTCAAGCCCTATTCCGCCCTGCCCTGGTTCTGGTCTGACCAGTTCGACCTGAAGCTGCAAATCGCCGGGCTCAACCAGGGTTACGACAAGGTGGTGATTCGCGGCGATATCGCCAACAGCCGCAGTTTTGCCGCCTTTTATCTGGGCAGCGGCAAGGTGCTGGCGGTGGACGCCGTCAACAAACCCCAGGAATTCATGCTGGGACGGCGCCTGATCACTGAACAGATCGAGGCCGACGAAGCCCGCCTGGCCGATCCCGGCGTGTCACTCAAGGAATTCCTCGCCTGAAAACAGTTGCTGCGGGCCACAGGCCCGCAGCAACACCCATCTCTCATCTGCCGTTTCCCATCTCCCGTATGCCATATCCCATCTCCCGCTCGCCAATATCCATTTGATAAACAGCCCCATGTTCGCCAAACTAGCGGCCTTCCGGTTCCTATCCGAGCGAACAATCTACAACCTACAGGAGAGTACTTGATGTCCGGGTTTGACAAAGTGGTCCACAGTTACGACGAGGCCATGCAGGGCCTTACCGATGGCATGACCATCGTTGCCGGCGGTTTCGGCATTTGCGGCATCCCCGAAAACCTCATCAACCAGATCAAGAAAATGGGCGTCAAGGGTCTCACCATTGCCTCCAACAACTGTGGCGTCGATGGCTTTGGCTTGGGAGTACTGCTCGAAGACAAGCAGATAAAGACCATGATTGCCTCCTACGTGGGCGAAAACAAACTCTTTGAACAACAGATGATGAGCGGTGAACTCGAAGTGATCCTCACCCCCCAGGGCACCCTGGCGGAGAAAATGCGCGCTGCTGGCGCCGGTATTCCCGCCTTTTACACCGCCACCGGCTACGGCACACCCATCGCCGAGGGCAAGGAAGTGCGCGAATTCAATGGCCGTCACTACGTTCTTGAAGAGGCCATCAAAGCCGACTTTGCCATCGTCAAGGCCTGGAAAGCGGACCGCTACGGCAACGCCATCTACCGCCACACCGCCATGAACTTCAACCCCATGGCTGCCACGGCGGGCAAGATCACCGTGATGGAAGTGGAAGAAATCGTCGAGCCCGGCGAGCTGGACCCCACCCAGGTACACACCCCCGGCATCTACGTTGACCGCTTGATCCAGGGCACTTTCGAAAAACGCATTGAACGCCGCACCGTGCGCAGCGCCTGAGGAGGACTGAACCATGACACTTTCCCGCGAACAAATGGCCCAGCGCGTCGCCCGTGAACTGAAGGACGGCTACTACGTCAACCTGGGCATCGGCATTCCCACCCTGGTGGCCAACTATATTCCCGAAGGCATTGAGGTGATGTTCCAGTCCGAGAACGGACTGCTGGGCATGGGCGCCTATCCTACCGAGGAGGAGCTGGACGCCGACCTGATCAACGCCGGCAAGGAAACCGTCACCACCATCAAGGGTGCGTCGATTTTCTCGTCCTCCGACTCCTTTGCCATGATCCGTGGCGGCCACGTGGATTTCACCGTGCTGGGGGCCTTTGAAGTGGATGTGCAGGGCAATATCGCTTCCTGGATGGTGCCCGGCAAGCTGATCAAGGGCATGGGCGGCGCTATGGATCTGGTGGCCGCTGCACCCAATATCATTGTGATCATGACCCACGCCGACAAATACGGTAATTCCAAGCTACTTGACCACTGCGCCCTGCCCCTCACCGGTGCTGGCTGCATCAAGCGCGTGCTGACCGACCTGGCCTACCTGGAAATCGAGAACGGCGCCTTTATCCTCAAGGAAAGGGCTCCCGGCGTGTCTGTTGAAGAAATCGTCAGCAAAACGGCGGGCAAGTTGATCGTGCCCGACCATGTGCCGGAAATGACCTTCTGACAGCCCACCACTGCTGCCCGATTAACCCGGCCACTGCGCCGGGTTAATTTTTTGGGCTTCCTGCATAGGGTTATCGACTGCTTTGCCGTGTTAATCTTCATCCCTTGGCAGGCAAAGACAGGACTCACCATGCGCTCCCCCCTGTGGCGGCAGATTATCGACAACTATCCACTGGTTGACGAGATACCGACCCGCTTTAACGATATGGATTACAACGCCCATATCAACAATGTGGCGATCTACCAGCTCTATGACGAGGCGCGGGTGCGGCTTAACCAGGTGCTCTATCCCAAGGAGCAACAGCTGCTCAGTGACATGAAGGTGTACATCGTCGATGTCCACCTCACCATGCTGGGCGAAGCCTTTTACCCGGGCAATGTGCAGGTCGCCACGGGTTTTCTGAAAATCGGCACCAGTTCGTTCACCTACGGCCAGGGCATGTTCCAGGACGGGCGCTGCATTGGCCTGGCCGAGGCCGTCGCGGTATACGCTATCGACCGCAAGCCAGTGCCAGTGCCGGAAGATCAGCGTTTATGGCTGGAAAAACACCGGATTGGTGACGCTGGCAACTAAATCTCCCGTCTCCCATCCAACATCTCACTTGCATGGGAGATGGGAAAAAATAAAGTTTTCTTGGCATCCTCGATCCAGGAGATAAACTGTCACTCAAGACCAACACTGGTCCAATAACGCGTTGAAAGCGCTCTGCTGACTTACTCAAGGAGGAAAATGCTCTCTCTGGACTTTATGGCATTGCCTCTGCTGGCCGCTTCGGCCCTGGTATTTGTCGCCGTTTTAATGGGCATCCTGTCTGCCCGTGTCGGATTTCCCTTTCTGCTGGTGTTCCTGCTGGCGGGCGGTCTGGCCGGGGAATATGGTCTCGGTATCATCTTCGATGATTTCAACCTCAGCTTCTGGGTGGGCAACATTGCCCTTGCCGTGATTCTTGTCGATGGCGGCCTGCGCACCGACTTCGCCACCTTTCGCACCGGCCTGAAACCCTCGCTGCTGCTTGCCACTGTAGGGGTCATTATGACGGCAGGCCTGACGGCCCTGGCAGCGGTATGGCTGCTGGATATCAGCTGGGCCATGGCGGTGCTGCTCGGCGCCATTGTCGGCTCTACCGATGCAGCGGCAGTTTTTTCCCTGCTTAAATCCTCCGGCGTACGCCTCAATGAGCGGGTTGCCGCAACCCTCGAAATCGAGTCGGGCATGAATGACCCGATGGCGGTGTATCTCACCCTCGCCTTTATCGGTGTCGTGCTGGCCATGGAATCCGGTAGCGCACAGGCACCCTGGCTGAGCACGCTAGGAGGATTTGTTACCCAGTTTTCACTGGGCACAGCCTTTGGTGTGCTCGCCGGATTCAGCATCGCCTGGCTGATGAACCAACTGCGCAGCCTGCTTGAGGGCGGGGCGGGCATTCTGGCTTTGATGCTGATGTCCGCCGGTATCGGCCTGTTCGCCTTTACCACCTGGCTGGGTGGTTCCGGCTTTCTGGCTGTGTATATTTTTGGCGTGATTGTCGGCAATCGCGCCCGCAAGGCCGTGCGCCAGGCCCTGTCTGCCGTCGATGGTTTTGCCTGGCTGTCACAGGCCAGCATGTTCCTGCTGCTCGGCCTGCTGGTGTCCCCCGCTGAGGTGAAGGACACCCTGCTGCCCGCGCTGGGCGTGGCTTTTTTCCTGATCGTGGTGGCGCGCCCCCTGTCGGTGTGGCTGTGCCTGGCACCCTTTCACTTTACCCGCAAGGAAATAGCCTTTATCGCCTGGGTTGGCCTGCGCGGTGCGGTGCCCATTGTGCTGGCCATCTTCCCGGTGATGGCAGGCGTGGAAGGCGGCAAGATATTTTTCAATATCGCCTTTGTGGTGGTCATTACCTCGCTCCTGCTACAGGGCTCGACACTGCCCTGGCTGTCCAGGCGCTTGGGACTGTTGCTGCCAGAGAAGGATGATCGCCAGCAATGGCGCAAGGTATTCGGTGATTTTGTCCTCGATGCCCGCATCAGCGTGGGCCAGGTAAGCGGGTTTTACGACCTGCCGGAACCCGCCAACCCCGACATAACCCTGGGGGCCTGGGTCGCCGCAGAGCTGCGACGCCCACCTATCGTTGGCGACTCAGTCAATATCGGGCGCGCCAAGATCGTGGTGCGGGAGTTGAAGGGCACTGACATTTCCATGGTGGGCCTGAAGCTGCCAGAGCATTAGTCATGCACCTGGTGAGCGTTGCACTGACCATCAACCCAGCTCAAAACTGGTAATGCCGTAGGTGCGGTCGATGGCAATATCCGGCGCCGAGCCTGTGTACATACGGGCGGTTTCAAACACCACCGCCATGCCATATCGGTGGGCCAGTTCCACCGCAGCGGGGTTGCACTCCGGCACATCGAGAAAGACTGGCGAGCCCTCAGGCGCATGGGCAGCAAGAGCGACGAACAATCTCTCGGCACCCGTTGCGGTATCGGCAAAAAGCGGGCCGATCTTGTGGCCATTGCGACAGGGACGCATCACAGCGTAACCGGCGATACGGCCATCCACCAGGAATCCCAGCGCCTCGGTTTGTGGCTGGGCAATCCAGTGGTGCAGAAATTCAGCGCGCAGCGTCGGGAAAAACCCCTTGTCATACTCCGCCACCTCATTGAACGGCAAGGATGGGAGCGGTACACACTCCCCGGGAGCTGGCTTGCTGTGCTCACCAGCACCACCCACACCCTGGTATCGCACATTGCGATGCGCCAGCCGAAAACCGGATTTGCGGTAGTTGTCCTGCTGGTCAACCACACCGTCAAGTCCGATCTGGCGGTTGGCAAGGCGAGCCATGGCCGCCTGCCAGATTGCCCAACCATAGCCCAGCCCCCGGACATCGGGCCTGACGATATAGAAGCCGATAAACCCGAAGGTGGTGCCATATTTCACGGCGGAGATGACTGCCACAGGCTCGTCATCCACCAACCCCACCAGAAAGCCCTCGGGATCAGCCGCATGGAATGGCACCGCATCACAGATACCGGGATTCCAGCCTTCGGCAGCGGCCCAGTCGAGGGCCAGATTGATTTCCTGGCGGGTGGCGGGGCGGATGGTCGGGTTAGGGTTTGTCATCGGTTGTCTCCAGGCGACTTTGTGCTATTAAACACCAGGATACAAGGGATATGAAAAGCCCTGACTGTGCGATCGGCCTGGACTGGCTGGCATCACCCTCTGCTTGCTTCACGAATCCCGAATCAGGTCACAGGCCATCAGCGCCAGCCACATCACGTCATCATTGGGGAAAGAGTGCGGAATTCAGCCCCATTTCCTGGCACGTCTTGCTTGCAATTCGCTCGCGGATCGTGAAAAGTGAGGCGCTGCTTAATTGAGGGTGGCAACCCTAAAACGGGTGCCCCTGACAGAAAAATTACCCCAACAAAAAAACAGGTCTAGAGGAGTTTCTGATGAAAGTTGCTTGGTTCGGTCTTGGACAGATGGGTTTACCGTCGGCAAAAAGAATTGCGGCAGGCGGGCATCCAGTGCGCGGCTATGATGTCAACCCGCCCAAAGGCGATATCGGCGGGATTGAGCTGGTCTCCACGGTAAGCGATGCCATCGATGGGTGCGACATGATTTGTATCGCAGTATTTTCCGACGATCAGGTCGAAGATCTGCTGACCGGCACTGATGGCATTCTAAAAGGATTGAAGCCCGGCACAGTGGTCGCCGTCTTTACTACCGGGGCTATCGAAAAAATTCAGGAAATCGCCGCCCAGGCGCCAGCAGGCGTCACGGTGCTGGATACCTGCTTCAGCCGCAAACCCGAAGACGGTCCCGAGGGCATGCTGACACTGCTCGTTGGCGGAGATGCCGCCGGTATCGATGCCGGGCGACCTGTCTTTGATACCTTCTGCAACGTCATTATTCATGTCGGCCCATCCGGTTCCGGTCGGGCAATCAAGCTTGTCAACAACATATTATTCGCAGGTCACGTGCAGCTGGCGGCAGATGTCCTGAATTTTGCTGAGGGGCTTGGCCTGGACCCGAAAACCACTGCTACCGCCCTCACAAAATGCAGCGGCGCAAGTGGTGTGCTGGGCATGATGGCGGTAATAGGTCCGGAGCAGATGCTGGAAACCACACACCGCTACATGATTAAGGATGTGGGTGCGGCCAATAAGGCTGCCAAAGACCGTGGCATAACGCTTGGCCCTATCGCCGCTGCCACAAAGGTCTATACAGAAGAGAAAGCCGATTAATTAAAACACTCCCCAATCAGCCTGATCTACCTCGGGC
Organism: Gammaproteobacteria bacterium BRH_c0; assembly: GCA_000961645.1. Classification (GTDB taxonomy): domain Bacteria; phylum Pseudomonadota; class Gammaproteobacteria; order Pseudomonadales; family Porticoccaceae; genus NAT127. The sequence continues at coordinate 12,120 of LADM01000016.1, forward strand.
TGATTGGGGTTGTATGCCATCCTGCATTCCCCCACCTGTGCTGAGAGAACCATTTCCCGATAAAAGTACCGGCCCCTGAAAGGAATCGCTGTCACTTCCTCGCGCTGAAGGATTACCGCCAGATAATGTGGGTAGAATCCCTCAGGGCTGGATCGCTTCCAATGGAAAATGAGCGAGAAACAAAACTTGCTGGGCGAAGAACTCAAAGCGGCAAGACTTAGTGCGAACCTACGCCAGGTGAATATTGCTGCGTTGCTGAACAAACGCTAATCGTATGTTGCCAAGGTCGAATGCAGGGAACGACGGATTGACTTCGTGGAGACCTTGGAGCTTTGCACCGTGATTGGGCTTGATCTCCACAAGCTGATGGAAAGCCTGCCGGCATAGTGAGGTAGTGATTTAGCCTCTACATTCCGCTGGCCAACAAAGTAATATAACCTTTGCCGGAATCCCGCAAAGGAATGATCCGTTTTGAAAAATTCTAATGAGCTGATGCCTTACATTTGGGGTGCTTTTGTCGGTCTCTTGACCCTGAACCTTTGGTACTTCTCCGCCCTAGCGATAGACAAATCTGTGGTACCTGTCCGGTTCGAGATAGTTGTGGCCCTAGTCGGCGCAGTGGTCGGGCCATTCGTGGGTGCATACGCGGCATTTCGCCTACAAGCTCGTGAAAAACTTAGTGAAAGACAGAAGGAGCGAAAAGCAGCATTAAATGCTGGGCTTTTTACCCTCCTGATGCAATTAAACGCAGTTCGGAATATCAAGAAAGATATTGAGCCTTACAGGACTGAAATCGCAAGAGCGTTCTTGCTGCCAGCCTTCAAGCACCCAGATTATTCTGGACTCAAGCAAGACACGCAGAGTTTGAGTTTTCTCGCTGAACTGGATTACGTTGACCTTTTACAGGAGGTTCATTTAGAACAAATAAAGTTTGAGCAGACCCTGGTATCTATCGAACGCAGAAATGCATTCTATGAAACCAATATTGCTCCATATCCTTCAACAGGTCGCGCTGCCCTCGAAATATCGCATAACATTTTGACGATTAAAGGACCCGAAGTGTGTGACGAAGCCATCCGGGCAGCAAAGGAAATTTATCTCCATCTAGAAGAATCTGACAAGAGCCTTGAAAAGGCCTTCGCAAACCTGAGAAAAACAGCTAAGGAATTATTCCGAGATGAGAAGTTTGTGTCTATACGCGAGAACGCCCCCAGCCACTAACTTTTAGGCGGATTATAGGCGGGTAGAACGAAAAAACCGCCGGAAAGCCCAGCGGTTCTTGATGTATTGGCGGTGAGGGAGGGATTGATGATTTCGGCCTTGGGGCCGACATCACCCCTTCGGGGCTGCGTCGCTGCGCTCCTTGTCCAAAACGCTTGCGCGTTTTGTCGAACCGGAGGGTTCTCATCAGATCCGCCCATAACCACAAATTAAAAAACCCGGCACGGGGCCGGGTTTTTTAATTTGGCGGTGAGGGAGGGATTCGAACCCTCGATAGGGATTAACCTATACACACTTTCCAGGCGTGCTCCTTCAACCGCTCGGACACCTCACC
>LADM01000003.1 GCA_000961645.1 Gammaproteobacteria bacterium BRH_c0
GGGCTACACTTCCTGGTTGCCTTGTCCTTTTTCCTGCTGGATGCGTTGGTAGATTTCCTCGCGGTGAACAGACACATCCTTGGGGGCGTTGACCCCGAGGCGTACCTGATTACCTTTCACTCCGAGGACTGTCACGGTGACGTCGTCACCTACTACGAGGGTCTCTCCAACTCTTCGGGTTAAAATCAACATGGTCTATTTCCTATACTGCTTGTGCCCGCAGGCACCTCCTAAGTTTGGCGATATATTTTTGTTGTTTCGCCTCCTGTCACGCATTTGCATACCGATAACACTCCTGTGGCAGGCATTTGTCTCCGTCTCCCTCCCGCCAGGGAATACCGTTACCGGTAATAACAAATTACTCTACTCTGTCCATTTCTTCCAGTTCAAATGCGGCATGTAAGCTTCTGACCGCAAGTTCAAGGTATTTCTCCTCGATCACCACTGTTACCTTGATCTCCGAAGTGGAAATCATCTGGATGTTGATATTCTCATCCGCCAGGGCCTTGAACATCTTGGCGGCTACACCGGCATGAGAGCGCATACCCACGCCCACTATCGCCAGCTTGGCTATGCGGTCGTCGGTGGTGGTGCTTTTGGCGCCGAGCTGGGCGGCAACGGTGGCAAGCACTTCTCCCGCCTTTTTCAGGTCGTTGCGGTGTACCGTAAACGACAGGGAAGCTGAGCCGTCCTCGGCAAAGTTCTGGACAATCACATCCACTTCGATATTGGCTTCGCTGATGGGGCCAAGTATCTGGTAGGCCACGCCGGGGTGATCAGGAATGCCCTGAATGGTGACCTTGGCTTCATCGCGGTTGAACGCAATGCCTGAAACAACGGGTTTTTCCATATTGTCATCATCCTCTAGGGTAATCAGTGTGCCCGGGCCTTCCTGAAAGCTGTGCAGCACACGCAGGGGAACCTTGTATTTACCGGCAAATTCCACCGAACGGATCTGCAGCACCTTGGAGCCCTGGCTGGCCATTTCGAGCATTTCCTCGAAGGTGATCCTGTCGAGGCGGCGGGCGCGGGGCTCAACCCTGGGGTCTGTGGTGTAGACACCGTCCACATCAGTATAGATCTGGCATTCATCGGCCTTCAAAGCGGCAGCCAGGGCCACAGCGGTGGTATCGGAGCCGCCGCGCCCCAGGGTGGTGATATTGCCGCTGGCATCGACACCCTGGAAACCGGCGACAACCACCACCCGGCCAGCATCGAGGTCGGCGCGCATGCGATCCGTATCAATCTCTTCGATGCGCGCCTTGGAATGGGCGCTGTCGGTGAGGATACGCACCTGGCTGCCGGTGTAGGAGCGGGCTTCACAGCCCCATTTCTGCAGGGCGATGGCCAGCAGGGCGATGGTGACCTGCTCACCGGTGGAGATCAGTACATCCATTTCGCGGCTATCGGGGGCGTCATGGATTGCCCTGGCGAGGTCAATCAGGCGGTTGGTCTCACCGCTCATGGCGGAGACAACCACTACAACCTGATGGCCTGCGGCGCGAAAACCCACCACCTTTTCAGCCACGGCTTCAATGCGTTCCACCGTGCCGACCGAAGTGCCACCGTATTTCTGAACAATAAGACTCATGGAGAATTCACAATCCTGAATTAGGTTGCCAGCGGTCAAGCATGCCCGCTGCTGTCAAAGGGCGGAAATTAAACACCAAAATCTCTACCCTGCGAAGCAAAATCATTATTGCAACCCGCCATGGCGGTAACCAGCCAGCCATGGCACAGCTCAACCCAGGCGGCTGCTGACCCAAGCATAGACAGCATCGAGCAGGGCCGGGAGTTTTTCCGGCTGCGAACCGCCGCCCTGGGCCATATCGGGGCGACCACCGCCCTTGCCACCCAGCTCACCGGCGGCAAACTGCATCAGCTCACCAGCCTTGACCCGGTCGGTCAGGCTCTTGGTGACCCCGGCGGTAAGGGAGACCTTGTCACCCTCCACAGCGGCCAGCAGCACAACCCCTGATTCCAGCCGCGATTTGATCTGGTCGAGCAGGTCGCGCAGGGTTTTCGGGTCGGCACCTTCTACCACGGTGGCCAGCACCTTGACCCCTGCAACCTCCCGCGCACCTGCGAGAATGTCACCACCGGTTGAACTGGCCAGCTTGGAATTGAGCCTGGCGACTTCTTTCTCCAGGCTGCGCAGGGATTCAAGACTCTGGGTAATGCGCGGCAACACCTGCTCGGCGGGCGTACTGAACACTGCCGCTACATCGGCCAGCAGTTGTTCCTGGCGCTGTACAAACAGCAGTGCGCACTCCCCCGTCACCGCCTCAATGCGGCGCACACCGGAAGCCACACCACCTTCACCAATCACCTTGAAGAAGCCGATATCGCCGGTGCGGGCCACATGGGTGCCGCCGCACAGCTCGCGGGAAGTGCCGATATCCAGCACCCGCACCTCATCGCCATACTTTTCACCAAACAGCATCAGGGCGCCGGTTTCCCGCGCCGCGTCGATGGCCATAACCCGCGCAGCCACAGCGCTGTTGGCCAGCACTTCGCGGTTGACGATGGCTTCGATGCGGGCGATCTGTTCGCGGCTAACGGGCGCGTTGTGGGCAAAGTCGAAGCGGGTCTTGTCGGCATCCACCTGGGAGCCTTTCTGCTGCACATGATCGCCCAGTACTTCGCGCAGCGCCTTGTGCATCAGGTGGGTGGCGGAGTGGTTGCGCATGGTGGCAGCGCGGCGCTCGGTATCGACGCGGGCAGTCACACTGTCGCCCACCTTGAGGCTGCCAGCATGCAGCTCACCGTGGTGACCGAACACATCGGCCTGGATTTTCAGGGTATCTTCAACGGCAAACAGTGTGGTGCAGACATTGCCCGCCACCAGCTCACCGCTATCCCCCACCTGGCCGCCGGATTCCGCATAAAAGGGCGTGTGGTCGAGCACCACCACACCGCGCTGACCGCTGTGCAGTTCATCGACTGGCGCGCCATCCACGTAAAGCGCGGTGATGATGGATTCCTCCACCACCAGGGTATCGTAGCCATGGAAAGTGGTGGCCGCGCCGCTGTAGTCCAGTGCTGTGGCCATGCGGAACTTGCCGGCGGAGCGGGCCTGCTGACGCTGGTGATCCATGGCTTTTTCGAAGCCTTCCACGTCCACCTGCACATCACGCTCGCGACACACATCCGCCGTCAGGTCGAGGGGGAAGCCGTAGGTGTCGTGAAGTTTGAATGCTGTCTCGCCATCGAGCAGCGCCGCAGCTGTGCCGCCCAGTTGCGCCAGCGCAGCGTCGAGAATCTCCATGCCATTGGCAATGGTTTCAAAAAACCGCTCCTCCTCCTGGCGCAGTACATCGCTGATGCGCGTGCCGATTTCAACCAGCTCGGGATAGGCCGCGCCCATCTGTTCCACCAGGTCGGGCACCAGCTTGTGGAAGAAAGCCTTGCGCACCCCCAGCTTGTAACCGTGGCGGATGGCGCGGCGGATAATGCGGCGCAGCACATAGCCGCGCCCTTCATTGCCGGGAATCACACCGTCGGAAATCAGGAAGGAACAGGCGCGGATATGGTCGGCCAGCACTTTCAAAGACGGGTTGGCCAGGTCGCTGCAGGCGGTTTCCCGCGCCGCACCCTGTATCAGAGCCTGGAACAGGTCAATCTCGTAGTTGCTGTGGACATGCTGCAACACCGCAGCGATGCGCTCCAGACCCATGCCGGTATCGACGCTGGGCTTGGGCAGCGGGTGCATCACCCCTGCCTCGTCGCGGTTGAACTGCATAAAGACGTTGTTCCAGATCTCGATATAGCGGTCGCCGTCTTCCTCCGGCGAGCCGGGGGGGCCGCCCCAGATCTCCGGGCCGTGGTCGTAGAAGATTTCGGTGCAGGGGCCGCAGGGGCCGGTTTCACCCATCATCCAGAAGTTGTCGGAGGCGTAGCGCGCACCCTTGTTGTCGCCAATGCGCACCATCCGCTCAACGGGGATACCCACTTCGCGGTGCCAGATATCGTAGGCCTCGTCGTCCTCGGCATACACCGTCACCCACAGCTTGTCGGCATCGAGACCGAGCCACTCTTTTGAGGTGAGGAACTCCCAGGCATAGAGAATGGCATCGCGCTTGAAGTAGTCGCCAAAGCTGAAGTTGCCCAGCATCTCGAAAAAGGTGTGGTGCCGGGCGGTGTAACCGACATTTTCCAGATCATTGTGCTTGCCTCCAGCGCGCACGCACTTTTGCGAGGTGGTGGCGCGGGTGTAGGGGCGCTTGTCGAACCCCAGGAACACATCCTTGAACTGCACCATCCCGGCATTGGTGAACAGCAGGGTCGGGTCGTTGCCCGGCACCAGGCTGCTGCTGGGGACAATGGTGTGGTCCTTGCTCTTGAAAAAATCCAGGAAGGCCTGGCGGATTACAGCACTTTTCATTCAATAGGATCCTGTCAGACACCGGCGCCTGCCGGTGGTCGGGTATGCAATCTCAAAAGGGTCAAAAACCCAGGCTGTTCTCGGACATGGTCAGGTTGCCGAGAATATGCAGGTGCAGGTGGAAAACCGTTTGCCCGGCCTCGGCGCCGTTGTTGACGATCAGCCGGAAGGCATCACCGATACCGGCAGCGCTGGCGACCTTGCCAGCGGTGACCATCAAGTGGCCGAGCAGCGCCTGATCATCGCTGTCCGTATCCACCAGTCGCGGAATCGGGTTTTTGGGAATCAGCAGCAAATGGGTGGGCGCCTTGGGGGCAATATCCCGGATCACAAAGCAGAGATCGTCCTGGTAGAGGATCTCGGCGGGAATTTCACCGTCGATAATGCGGGAAAATATCGACTTTTCAGTCATCTGGTGGTCCTCAGCGGTTTCCGGCCTGCGATCCGGGGATAGCAGTGTTCTGCGCCCCGGATTGGGGGTTAGCGTGAATGGTTGGCACCGAGCTTTTCATCAGCACTCAGGGTGCGCGCTTCGCTTTCCAGCATCACGGGAATGCCGTCCCTGATTGGGTAGGCCAGGCCACTGGCCCGACACACAAGCTCCTGCTTGTCCCGATCGTATTCCAGAGGTGCCTTGCTCACCGGACACACGAGTATGCTTAGCAGCTGTTTGTCCATACAACAGGATCCCGACAGTCAAAGGTCGACAAGTTTAAAAGAAACGGCGCCGCAACTCTACGGGCAGCGCAGACGGGTTGCACAGCAAGGCACGGGGCAGTGGCGAGGGCTGGGGGTCAGCGGCCCAGGAGGCTGATACCAACCTGATCAAGCAGACAGGCGCAGGAGTTATTTTTGGGTGGTGTCGCCACTGTTATCGGTTTCAGGCTCGACATAAGGCTCCAAAGTGTCGACCACACAGACACCACCGGAACGCATGACCCGCAGGACGTCACCCTCGCAAAATTTGTTGTTGACGGGCTTGTGTACATAACCGTCCTGGCGGATACCGGAACAGGCATTGACCAGAGTGACCTTGACCTTGCGATTACCGGTCAGCTCCATGATACCGGTGCTGTTATCGACAAAATTGACTCGTTTGATCTGGTAGTTCTGGATGCAGCCATTGTTAACCTGCCAGTCCACGGCATGGTGCAGCTCATCATCGGTTGAAGCGGCAGGAGGCACAGCAGCGCCGTGGACGACAGAGATAAAGGGAAGAGACAGCACTAATAATCTTGCGACACTCATTGCACACCTGTATGAAAAAAACCGATCCGTCTGGTCAGCAAATCCCTGACACTCCGGTAAGACATGCCAGCCCTGATTTGTATCCCTGCGCATGAAATCTTTACTCGCCACTTGATCGATATCAATGACCATAACAGCGGCTCTCGTCACCGCAGCCCGGCAAGAATAAATCCCCGGGGCACCCTGGCTCAAGACAGAAGCTGACGGACGGTTTCAGTCATCGCTGCTCCGTGCCGCCAGGGCTTCGCGAATCTCATCGCCCCCAAATCCTCGCTGCTGCAGAAAGCGAATCTGGCGAGCCCGCTCCTTCATATCCACAGCGTGCGCCGGGCCAAAGCGCTTGGCAAGCACATCAGCGGCCAGTGCAAACCAGTCCACATCGAGAGCGGCTATGGCCTCCTCGGCAAGCGCAGAGGCCACCCCGCGCTGGCGCAGCTCGTGGCGAATACGCACCAGCCCCTGGCCACGGTTGGCCCGCGAGCGGGCAAAGGCCTCGGCAAAGCGCTGGTCGCTGAGCAGCCCATCCGCCTCCAGCCGTGCCAGGGTCTCGTCGATATCCTCCTGGCGCGCGGGAAAACGCTGGGCCAGCCGTTGAAACAATTCATGGCGGGAATGCTCGCGCCGCGCCAGGGCATCCATGGCAACCAGCCGCAGCGAGCGCTCGCGCTTATCGGGTATCTCTGTCATTGCTGCTCCTGCAGGAATGGTTGTTATGTGGTCTTAGCGCTTTCGCGTCCGGGACTAGCACAACCTGGGGTTGGGTCATTATCCACCAGCTGCCACTTTTCTGTGGCTTGCGGATTCAGTCGCTGCAGCCTGATCAGGCATACCATACACCCTGTTGCCTGAGCAGGCTGTGCCTGAAACATACCCTTATAATCGACAGCAGGCCAACATGATGCCCCGGGGGATGCAACCAGGGCCAATCACTTATTGATAATGATTCTCGATAAGACCACAATAGCGTCTGTGAAACACCACTGAAATCAACAACACCCACGGTTCCCGCAACCGGGATGACATTGGAGCAAACAATGAGATCTGCTGTATCCCTTCGGCAATGTGCAAAACACCTGTTATTGATGGTTTCAGCCATCACCCTGCTGGCTTCTCCGGCCTGGGCAGACGAAGAAGTGGTGGTCTACTCCGCCCGCAACGAACAGCTTATCAAGCCCCTTTTCGACAGCTATGAAAAAGCCACTGGCGTGCGAATCCTCTTCCTGACCGACAAGGAGGGGCCACTGCTGGCGCGCCTTAAAGCCGAAGGCACCAACACGCCAGCGGATTTGCTGCTCACCGTGGATGCCGGCAACCTCTGGCAGGCGGCGCAGGAAGGTCTGCTGCAACCGGTCGACTCCGCTGTCCTGCAAAACAAGATCCCCGCTCACCTGCGCGACCCCGACAATCTCTGGTTTGGCCTTTCGGTGCGCGCCCGCACCATCGTCTACAACCCGCAGCGGGTAAAACCGGAGGAATTGTCGACCTATGCCGCCCTGGCCGAGCCGCAGTGGAACAAGCGCCTCTGTCTGCGCACCTCCAACAAGGTTTACAACCAGTCTCTGGTGGCAATGCTGATCGCTGAAAACGGTGAAGCCAGGACGGAAGAAATTGTGCGCGGCTGGGTGAACAATCTCGCCACACCGCCCTTTGCCGATGACAACAGCGCACTGCTGGCAGTAGCGGCTGGCCAGTGTGATGTTACCCTCGTCAACACCTATTACCTGGGCCGCTTGCTGAAGGAAGACCCCAACCTGCCCCTCAAGATTTTCTGGCCCAACCAGCAAGTGGACAACAGCGGCACCCATGTGAACATTTCCGGCGGCGGTGTCACGCGTCACGCCAGGCATCCTGAAGCTGCGCGCAAGCTGCTGGAATGGCTTGCCTCTGACGAGGCCCAGGCAGCCTTTGCCGGGGTAAACCTCGAATACCCCGTCAACCCCAAAGTAGACGTTGCACCCATCGTTGCCGCCTGGGGAGAATTCAGGCAAAGCCCGCTCAATGTGGCCTTTGCCGGTGCCCACCAGGCCGATGCGGTAAGACTGATGGATCGGGCCGGATACCGCTAAGTGTCGATACCGGGTCAGGCGGCCACCAGTCACCCGCAATCGCAGGATGCACGCTGGCCTAAAGTAGCCATTGTGGCCCTGGCGGCACTGACAATGCTGCCCCTGGCGGTGATTTTTGCTTCCTTTGCCGACCCCCAGGCTGAGATCTGGGCACACCTCGGCGAGTTTGTCCTGCCGCGATTGCTGCTCAACACCTTCTGGCTGCTGCTGGGGGTGGGCGTGGGCACGGCGTTGCTGGGCATTTCGCTGGCCTGGCTCACGGCGGTCTGCGACTTCCCCGGCCGCCGCTGGCTGACCTGGGCATTATTGCTGCCGCTGGCGATCCCCGGTTATGTGCTGGGTTTTGTGATGATCGGCCTGCTGGATTTCACCGGCCCTCTGCAAACCAGCCTGCGGGAACTGCTCGGCGCCGCACCGCCAATACCCATCCGCTCGCGCGGCGGGGTGATCGCGGTGATGGCCCTGACACTCTACCCCTACGTCTATTTGGTGGCCCGCAATGCCTTTGCCACCCAGGGCAGACGCGCGCTGGAAGCCGCCCAAACCCTGGGATTGAATCGCTGGCAGGGATTTTTCCGGGTTGCCCTGCCCATGGCGCGCCCCTGGATAGCCGGGGGGCTGGCGATGGTGCTGATGGAAACCCTGGCTGATTTTGGCACCGTTGCGGTGTTCAACTACGATACCTTTACCACCGCCATCTACCGCGCCTGGTTCGGCATGTTCAACCTCAGTGCTGCCTCCCAGCTGGCGTCACTGCTGGTGGTGCTGGTGTTTCTGGCCCTGCTGCTGGAGCAGGCCTCAAGACGCGGCCAGCGCTTTACCCCGGGGAGCCGCGCCGACCGGGGCGAACGCATCGTGCTCGGCACCAGGGCACGCTGGCTGGCGGCCCTGTGGTGCGGACTGGTATTTTTTACCGCCGTGGCAGTACCGCTGGGACAGCTGCTGATCTGGGCCTGGCAGAGCCGCGCTGATCTCGATAGCCGCTACCTGGGTTTCCTCGGCCACTCCCTGGTTCTGGCTACCAGCGGAGCCGTTGTGGTGCTGACCTTGGGCCTGACCCTGGCCTATGCCCTGCGCCACAGGCAGGGCACCTTTATTTCTCTCAGCGGACGCTTCTCCACCCTCGGCTACGCCATCCCCGGCGCCGTACTGGCGGTGGGGTTTTACCTGCCGGTGAGCTGGATCGACCGCCAGTGGATCGCCCTCGGCGACAGCCTGGGCAACCGCTGGGAGCCCCTGCTGGGCGGCACCCTGGTCGCCATGCTGCTGGCCTATGCGGTGCGCTTTCTCACCGTCGGGTTCCAGCCCCTCGACGCCGCCCTGCATCGCATTACCCACAACATGGACGAGGCGGCCAGAAGCATGGGCAGCAGCAGCCGCGACATCCTTGCCAGAATCCACTTGCCACTGCTGCGGGGAGGTCTCGCCACGGCCGCCGTCCTGGTGTTTGTCGATATCATGAAGGAGATGCCCATCACCCTGATGACGCGCCCCTTCGGCTGGGACACCCTCGCCCTGCGAGTGTTTGAAATGACGTCAGAGGGCGAGTGGCAACGCGCCGCCCTGCCCGCCATCACCCTGGTCCTCACCGGGCTGATCCCGGTATTGCTGCTGATGCGCGCCAGTGACAGCGACGAGATACGCCATGCAACTTGAAATACTCAATATCGCCGTGGAATTCGGTAACAAACCCATCCTTGAAAACCTGAGCCTGGCCCTGGCGCCGGGGGAGATCGGCTGCCTGCTGGGTGCTTCCGGCTGTGGCAAGACCACCGCCTTGCGCGCCATTGCCGGTTTTGAGCCATTGAAGCAGGGCCAGATCGTGGTGGGTGCAGAGCAGATAAGCCGCCCCGGTTGGACCCTGGCTCCGCAACTTCGCCGGGTGGGGATGGTATTCCAGGATTATGCCCTGTTCCCACATCTCAGCGCGGCGGACAATATCGGCTTCGGCCTGCGCGGTGCCAACAGACAACACAAGCGGCAGCGGGTCGCAGACATGCTCGACCTGGTGGGCTTGAGTGCCGTTGCCCACCACTACCCCCATCAGCTGTCCGGAGGGCAACAGCAGCGCGTCGCCGTGGCCCGTGCCCTCGCCCCTGACCCGGCAGTGCTGCTGATGGATGAACCTTTTTCCAACCTCGACGTGGCATTGCGGGAGCGCCTGTCTCTCGAGGTGCGCGCCATTCTCAAGGAGGCTGGCACCACCGCCCTGATCGTCACCCACGACCAGAACGAAGCCTTTGCCATCGCCGACCGCATCGGCCTGATGAATCGCGGCAAGATCGAGCAGTGGGACAGCGCCTACAATCTCTATCACCGCCCCGCCAGCCGCATGGTGGCCCAGTTTATCGGCCAGAGCGTGCTGGTACCCGGCGAGGTACAGGACAACCAGCAAATACGCATTGCCCTGGGCTGCCTGACCTCACGCACACCGCTGCCCGCCAACAGTTGCGTCGACGTGCTGCTGCGACCCGACGATATCATCCACGATGACAACAGTCCCCTGCTCGCCACCGTGCTGGCAAAATCCTTTCGCGGCGCCAGCATTCTCTACACCCTGGGGATGCCCGACGGCACGCGCCTGCTATCGCTGGTGCCATCCCACCACAACCACGCCATTGGCGAGGCCATTGGTATCCGCCTCGATGCGGAGCATGTGATCGCTTTTCCGTCAGACAGTTGACGCAACCGGATGGCGCTTTACCTCCAGGCTGTCAGCTGCTGCGTGAAACCTCTTCGACAGCCTCAGCCAGAGTCGGGGAAAACGACAGCAATCCATCAATGGGCTTCACGGCAGCCCGCGCCAGTGTCCTCAGTGGCTGGAACTGAAGATCGGCAACCACTATCCGGCAATTGTCCTGCTGGCATTTGGCAATCAGTTTGGTGAACGCGGATAATCCTCCCGCATCCATAATGGATACACCTTCCATGTTCAGCACAATGCCTTTTTTGTTGTGGATCAAACCTGCCAGCTCACCAAAAATCCGGTCGGCAGCGGCAAAAAACAGCGGGCCGCTGATTTTGAACACACACCAGCCCGGGGGTAATTCCATCGCGACAAGACGGCGATTGTCAGAAATATCATGAACCCTGGTCATCTCCGCCACCTCCTTCATAAACAGAACGGCAGCGAGCAGGATGCCGGTGGTAATGGCAATCACCATATCGAACATCACCGTCAGGGAGAAACAGGTGAGGAATACCCACAGATCACCGCGCGGAGCGGTTTTGAGCAAGTGTACGGCCTTGGGCGCCTCACTCATGTTCCAGGCCACCATCACCAGCAGTGCAGCCATCGCCGCCATAGGCAGGTAAGACAGCAGTGGCGCCAGCACCACCAGCCCGAGCAGGACCACCAAAGCATGAATCATCGCCGCCACCGGGGATTGTGCCCCGGCCTTGAAATTGGCGGCGGAGCGGGCAATGGCAGCAGTGGCGGTAATGCCACCAAAAAACGGCGCGACAATATTGCCAATCCCCTGCCCCAGCAATTCACTGTTGGCGCTGTGACGCTTGCCGGACATCCCGTCCAGCACCACGGCGCAGAGCAGCGATTCAATGGCGCCGAGCATGGCGATGGCAAAGGCTGCGGGCAGCAGATCCCGCACCAGCTGCCAGCTGACGGTGAAGGCTTGACCTGCGGGTCCGGGTTGCAGCCAGGGCCATTCAAAGGTGGGCAAAAAAGGCGGGATACCACTGCCGCTGGAACCGTCTGCCAACAGATAGCTGAAGCGCGAACCAATGGTATCGATGTGCATGCCCGCGCCATTAAGCCACAAGGCTGCCAGCGCTCCCGCCACCACGGCGGGCAAATGGGGTGGCACCGGGGTTTTCAGCCGTGGCCACAGCAACAAGACCGTGAAAGTGATTGCAGCCACGGCCAGACTTGGCCAGGCAAGCTCCGGCAGCGCCCTGGCCAGCACTTCGATCTTTTCAATAAAGTGTTCCGGCATGGTGACAACGGGCAGCCCCAGCAAATCCTTGACCTGTAAAGTGGCAATCACCGCCGCGATACCTGCAGTAAATCCCAGGGTGACGGATTCAGGGATATATTCGATAAACCGGCCCAAGCGCAGTGACGCCAGGGTTACCAGCAAGACTCCTGCCATTACTGATGCCAGCAGTAATCCCGCCAGCCCATAGCGCTGTGCAATGGGATAGAGGATCACCACAAAAGCTGCGGTGGGTCCGGAGACACTGAAGCGGGAGCCACCGCAAAGTGCGATGACAAACCCGCCTATGATGGCACTGTAAAGCCCGAATTGCGGCGCCACGCCGCTGGCGATGGCGAGCGCCATGGCAAGGGGGATAGCGATAATGCCGACGGTAATGCCAGCCAGCAGATCGCGAGCAAATCGTCGCCTGCCGTAGGGCTCTTTCATGCAGCTTTCCCGCAGTGCATGGCCAATGCGCAGGGAAAACAGGTGGGCGCGATGCGGCATTTCTACCCCCATGGTGTAAGAGCAACAAGCTGGACAGTATTATCACACACATTTTGTAAGCATTTAAAAAACATTCAATGTTAACCATATTAACATTGACCAGTTGGTTTCCCGCCCTATAATCATCCCCCTTCTTTATTTAATCACCCCGCTCGCATACACCTATCATTTGCCCGGAGGTTTTACCCTTGAATACATCCGCCATTGCCACCGCCCTCGGCCAATACGGCATCAAAGATGCCACGGAAATTGTCTACAACCCCAGCTATGACCTGCTGTTCGCCGAGGAAACCAGTCCTGCTCTTTCAGGCTACGAGGCGGGTGTGGTAACAGAACTGGGAGCGGTCAATGTCAATACCGGTGAATTCACCGGGCGCTCCCCCAAGGACAAATACTTCGTCAAGGATGATGTGACCCGTGACACCCTGTGGTGGAACGACCAGGGCAAGAACGACAACAAGCCGATCACTCCCGAGGTGTGGAACTCCCTCAAGGCCGTGGTCGGCAACCAGTTGAGCGGCAAGCGCCTGTTTGTGGTGGACCTGTTCTGCGGCGCCGATGAAAGCAGCCGCCTCAAGGTGCGCTTTGTCACCGAGGTGGCCTGGCAGGCGCACTTTGTGAAAAACATGTTTATCCGCCCTTCCGATGCCGAGCTGGAAAACTTCGTACCCGACTTTGTGGTGCTGAACGGCGCCAAAACCACCAATCCCAACTGGCAGGAACAGGGTCTCAACTCCGAGAACTTCGTCGCCTTCAACATGACCGAGCGCATGCAGCTGATCGGCGGCACCTGGTACGGCGGCGAGATGAAGAAAGGCATGTTCTCGGTAATGAACTACCTGCTGCCGCTGAAGGGCATTGCCTCCATGCACTGCTCTGCCAATGTCGGCGAAGACGGCGATGTGGCGATCTTCTTCGGCCTCTCCGGCACTGGCAAGACCACCCTGTCGACCGACCCCAAGCGCCAGCTGATCGGCGATGATGAGCACGGCTGGGATGACAACGGCATCTTCAATTTTGAGGGCGGCTGCTACGCCAAGACCATCAACCTCAGCAAGGAAGCCGAGCCGGATATCTACAACGCCATCCGCCGCGATGCGCTGCTTGAGAATGTCACCGTTGCCGCCGATGGCACCATCGATTTCAACGACAGCTCACGCACTGAAAATACCCGGGTCTCCTACCCCATCTACCACATCGACAATATCGTCAAGCCCGCCTCCAAGGCCGGTCACGCCACCAAGGTGATCTTCCTCACCGCCGACGCCTTTGGCGTACTGCCGCCAGTAGCCAAGCTGACCCCGGAGCAGACCGAGTACTACTTCCTGTCCGGCTTCACCGCCAAGCTCGCCGGTACCGAGCGCGGCATCACCGAACCGACACCGACCTTCTCCTCCTGCTTTGGCGCCGCGTTCCTGAGCCTGCACCCCACCCAGTATGCCGATGTGCTGGTCAAGCGCATGAAGGCAGCCAATGCCCAGGCTTACCTGGTCAACACCGGCTGGAATGGCACCGGCAAGCGCATCTCCATCAAGGCAACCCGCGCCATTATCGACGCCATTCTCAGTGGTGAGATCGAGCATACTGACACGGCAAACCTGCCCTATTTCAACCTGGCGATTCCAACCTCATTGCCAGGCGTCGACGACGGCATCCTCAACCCCCAGGATACCTATGCCGATCCGGCACAGTGGGATGAAAAAGCCACCAATCTCGCCGCCATGTTTGTCGAGAACTTCAACCGTTTCACCGACAACGAACACGGCAAATCGCTGGTGGTTGCAGGTCCGATCCTGCCCTGAACCTGGACGGGCAGGCCCGCGGGCCTGCCCTGCCCTGGCAAGCTCCTGTCGCGCCATTGATAACAGTATCCGACCATGACTACGGAACAGCGTACAGCCCGCCTGACATTACTGATTGACCCCCTGAAAAAGGCGCAATTTGAGCAGCTCTGTGCCCAGGAGGACGTCACGCCATCGCAAAAAGTCCGCCAGTTTATTCGCGATTATATTGAGCAACAGCTGGGCCCCGACTGGCAACAAAGCGGTAAACAGCCCACAGATGAATCCTGAGCCAGGCGCCACTACCCACCGGCGCCCGCGCCCTGCCTGTACACCTCGCAGCCTGTACACCTCGCAATAACTCCTGCCATTTGCAGGTTACTTGACCAACCCGCTATCAATGCTGGAAAAATCCATTCTGATTCCACCCTGCACCTAGAAATCCCCCTGATCTGCATCTATCCTGTTTTACACTCGCTGGGAATCTTCAACGTCTGGACCAGTCAAACCCGACTGGACTAGCGCTTGTCCAGCGAGGGCACTGTGATGTACGCCTAATCACGTGAGGAGAAATCCATGCAACAGGATTCAACCGGCTATTCCAGCGCTGAGGCTGCCGCACCCTGCGACTCTGGCGCCTGGCGCTCCCTGGCGGCACTGCTGGCAAGGGCCGATGTGCGAATCGACGGCTCCCGCCCCTGGGATATTCGCTTCAACTCACCGTCGGTGGTCAATCGTATCCTGGGCCAGGGAACCCTTGGGCTGGGTGAGTCCTATATGGACGGGGAGTGGGATGCCAAACGGCTCGATGAATTTTTCTGCCGGGTGCTGCGCGCCCGCCTCAACGGCGAAATCAAACCACTGCGTCTGCTCTTTCACGCCCTGCGCGCCCGCCTGTTCAATCTCCAGAACTATAAGCGCGCCTGGCAAGTGGGTGAAAAACATTATGACCTGGGCAATGCGTTTTACGCTGCCATGCTCGACCCGCGCATGGCCTACACCTGCGGTTACTGGAAAGACGCCGACAACCTGGCCGATGCCCAGGAGGCAAAGCTCGATCTGATCTGCAAAAAGCTGCAACTGACGCCCGGCATGCGAGTGCTGGATATTGGCTGTGGCTGGGGCAGTTTCATGGGCTACGCCGCGGAGAAATACGGCGTTGAATGTGTCGGTCTGACCATCTCTGCGGAACAGACACTTCTTGGCCAGGAAAGATACCGCCACCTGCCGGTGGAGTTCCGGCTCCAGGATTACCGCGAGATCAACGAGACTTTTGATCGCATTGTCAGCGTCGGTATGTTCGAACATGTGGGCCACAAAAATTACCGCACCTACATGCAGGTGGCGCACCGCTGCCTGCGCGACGACGGCCTGTTTTTACTGCACACCATCGGCAAGAACCGGCGTTACGCCGGAGCTGATCCCTGGATCAACAAATATATCTTTCCCAATGGCGAACTGCCCAGCATTGGCCAGATTGGGGACAGTGTCGACAACCTGTTTGTGGTGGAGGATTTGCACAATTTCGGCGCCGACTACGACAGGACCCTGATGGCCTGGCACGCTAATTTCGAGGCGGCCTGGCCGCAATTTGCCGATCAGCTGGGCGAGCGCTTCTACCGCATGTGGCGCTATTATCTGCTGTGCTGTGCAGGTGCATTCCGCGCCCGGGAGCTTCAACTGTGGCAGTGGGTGCTGTCGCGGCAGGGCGTTGTCGGTGGCTATGCAAGGGTCACCTGAGCCTGAATTACTCCCCAAGAAAAAAGCGCGGCCATGGCCGCGCTTTTTTCTTGGAAATTCTGTCTGCTTTTGGGGATGTAGCCAGCCGGCAAATAAAGACCTAGCGCAGCAGCAGTAAAGGCATTGTGGAATTGGCCAGCAGATGGTTGGTCACACTGCCAAACAGCAGCTCCCGCAGGCGACCGTGGGCAAACGCACCCATCACCGTCAATTCAACCTGGTGCTGCTGCTGGTATTCGCCCAGTTGCCGCTCGACATCGCCCTGCAGGCTGGCAGTCACCACCTCAAGTCCCGCCCCGCGCAACTTGGCTGCGGCATCATCCAGCAAAGGGGATTCAGCGCTTTTTGAGACATGCACCAGGTGGCACTGCATGCCCTTGTAGAGCGGGCTGTTGGCCACCATGTCGAGGGCCTTGCGCGCGCCGTCGCTGCCATCATAGGCAATCATGCAGCGGGTGGGCGGCTTTTCAAAAGGCCTGTTGACCACCAGCAGGGGGCGGTGCATGGCGCGGATGATGCCCTCCAGTTGATCGCCGATACGATTGAGGCGATTCTCATGGTCTTCACCCCGAATGCCGACAACCAGCACGCGGATTTCGTCCTCCATTTCAATCAGCGATTCGGTCAGGCTACCGTGGCGCTGCACTTTTACCGGATCGCTGGCTCCAGCCGCGATGGCGCGCTGTCGCGAACCTTCCAGCATCAGCTTGCCCTGCTCCAGCAGAATCTTGCTGCGCCGCTCCTCAAGCGCGGTCAGTTCCTGCAGCAATTCTTCGCGGGTGCCCAGGCCGAGACTGCCACTGAGGTCGGAGAGAGGCGGATTTTCCCGGTGTTCGATGTTGTGGAGCAGCTTCAGGGGTGCATCCACAGTGCGGGACACCCAGGCAGCGTAATCCACCACGGCCTCTTTCCAGGTGGAACCGTCAATACAGGCCAGTACTGTCGTTCTGTGTGTATCCATCAGTGCGCTCCCAGGACTTTTTCGATTTCTTCGGGTTTATCGTGAACGCCAAAGCGGTCGACAATGGTAGCGCTGGCGTCGTTGAGACCGAGGACTTCCACCTCGGCCCCCTCGCGCCGGAACTTAATGACCACCTTGTCGAGAGCACCAACCGCTGAAATATCCCAGAAGTGGGCGCGGCTCAGGTCGATCACCACCTTATCAAGGGCTTCGCGGAAATCAAAATGAGCGGCAAATTTATCGGCGGAGTTAAAGAACACCTGGCCCACGACTTTATAGGTACGAGTCGTTCCGGCTTCATCCAGCTCTGAGGCCACATACATAAAATGGCTGACTTTATTGGCAAAAAACAGCGCTGCCAGCAATACCCCGGCCAGCACACCAAAGGCCAGATTATGGGTGGCAATCACCACCACTACGGTCACCACCATCACCAGGCTGGTGGACAGGGGGTGCTTTCTGAGATTGATGATGGATGACCAGCTGAAGGTGCCGATGGAGACCATGATCATCACCGCCACCAGGGCGGCCATGGGAATCACCTTCAGCACCGGGCTCAAAAACACCACCAGGATCAGCAGGAATATACCGGCCCACAGGGTCGACAAGCGCCCCCGGCCACCGGATTTCACGTTGATCACTGACTGGCCGATCATGGCGCAGCCCGCCATGCCGCCCAGCAGTCCGGCACCGATATTGGCAATGCCCTGGCCCTTGCACTCGCGGTTTTTATCGCTGCCGGTATCGGTGAGATCATCAACAATGGTGGCCGTCATCAGCGACTCCAGCAGGCCAACTATTGCCATGGAAATGGCGTAGGGGAAAATGATCGTCAGGGTTTCAAGATTGAGGGGCACATCGGGCCACAGGAAAATCGGCAGGGTGTCAGGCAGGTCGCCCATATCCCCCACGGTGCGGATATCTATACCCATAAGCACGGCGACAAGCGTCAGAGTGACAATGCACACCAGCGGCGAAGGAATCACCTTGCCCACCACTGGCAGCAGCGGGAACAGGTAGATAATCCCCAGCCCGGCAGCGGTCATGGCATAGACATGCCAGGTAACATTGGTCAACTCCGGCAACTGGGCCATAAAGATCAGTATTGCCAGGGCGTTGACAAAGCCGGTGACCACCGAGCGGGAGACAAAACTCATCAGCGCGCCAAGCCGCAGATAACCGGCAATAATCTGGAAGACCCCGGTCAGCAGTGTTGCGGCCAGCAGGTACTCCAAGCCGTGCTCCTTCACCAGCGTCACCATCAGCACTGCCATGGCGGCGGTAGCGGCAGAAATCATCCCCGGGCGGCCGCCCACAATGGCGATAACCACGGCAATACAGAACGACGCATAGAGGCCGACCCGAGGATCGACACCGGCGATAATGGAAAAGGCGATAGCTTCGGGAATCAGTGCCAGTGCCACGACCGTGCCGGCGAGCAGATCGCCACGGATATTGCCCAGCCAGTCTTTTTTGGTTGAATGTAACAACATTGATAGTCCTTGTTAAATTGGCCAGCGGCTTCTACTACAGATGACTGGCGAGGATCGTGGGTACAACATACCCGTGAAAATGAGATAGTGTGATCGGAGGTTTACCAATAACCCGTGAACTCACCGACCTGTCAGCAGGGCATCGGTTAAAATGCTGGCCGACCAGACCAGACACAGGTCTGCGGGGGAAAACTCAGGGTGGCGTCAGCGCCGGGAACAGTATCATGATGAAAAATCAGCTTTTTTCGCGAGCCGGGATTATACACCCCGACCTGTATATCTCAACCGCAGGGGTGGCCGAGGAGTCCGTTACGGTGACGCTATCAGCACCCTGTGGTCCGCAACGCAACAGTCTGAGCGTCGGCATGTATCGCCCGGGAAACTCCCCATGCATGCGCTGCAACTGACCATTACCTTCCAGCTACCCGGCTGTGCCTCCCTGAAGGAGAAACGCGCTCGTCTGCGTCGCCTGGCGGATCATTTCGGGCGCGACAGCAATATTGCCGTCACCGAGAGTGACTTTCACGACCAGTGGCAGCGGGGCCAATGGAGTTTTGTCATTGTCGGGGAGAACCAGCGCATTATCGAAGCCCGCAGCGCGGCCATTGAAACCTACTGTCACCAGCTGGATGCCTATGTCACCAACAGCCAGCGCCAGCTGCTCTGCTGAGCGACCTGTGTCTGCCATCCACAACCGGGTTTTTGCTGCCCTGCCGGTTGCGGTCGATATCCGGGCACAGCTCCATGCCCTGCTACAACAACAGCCAGAAGCACCTGATATACATTGGATACCTGCCGCCAACTACCATATAACCCTGGCATTTCTCGGCGATTTGTCGGGCCAGCAACTGGCAGCGCTGTGCGCCGCGCTCAATGCCGCAAAGCCACTGCCCGCAGTAACCATCCGCTTGCGTGCCATTGCGCGATTTCCCGATTCCTCAGGCCATATCATCGCCGCAGGTGTCCACAAGAGTGCCGAATTGTCGCGCTTGCATAAGGCTGTACTGGAAGCAGCTGTCGCTGCCGAGATCCACCTTCAGCGCAAGCAGTTTGTGCCCCATATCACCCTGGGGCGCCTGGGGAAATCGCCGCGGCACGAGCTTCCAGGCACGCTCTCCCTCGCCCACCTGGAAGCCTTTAAGGTGACAGAGCTTGCCCTTTACAGGGGCATACGTGAAACCCTGGCGGACCAGCAGACCCATTATCATTATCGTGCCATGGCCACGTTTGCCCTCGAACTGCAGGGAAAAAACCCGCCAATCCCAGGGCTATAAGCACAGGTGTTCAGTTTGAAAGGATCTGACTGAGAGCCGGTTTGAGTTGCGGGTAAGCAAAGTGAAAACCACTGTCGAGTGCCCGCGCCGGGTACACCCGCTGGCCGCAGATCAACAGTTCATCTGCCATCTCCCCAAACAGCAGGCGCATTGCCCAGGCCGGGGTGGGAATCCGCGCCGGGCGGTGCAACACAGCCCCCAGGGTTGCGGCAAACTCGCGGTTGGTCACGGCATGGGGAGCAGTGCCGTTAAGCGCTCCCGCCAAACTCTCGATGTCCATGGCGTGGCGAATCAACGCCACCAGATCGGCGCGGTGAATCCATGACATCCACTGTCGGCCCGAGCCGATGGGTCCACCCAGCCCCAGGCGGAAGAGCGGCAACAGAGCCGCCAGGGCGCCACCGCCAGCCCCCAGCACTATCCCGGTGCGCAGCAGGCAAACCCGGGTGCCGAAGGATTCAAAGCGCAGGGCTTCCTGCTCCCAGGCAGCGCACAGGCGGTGGGAAAAACAGTCGCTAGTGGCACCCTGTTCATCCAGCACCTCGTCACCGTGGGCGCCGTAGTAGCCGATGGCTGAGCCGCTGATCAGTACCCGGGGTTTGTTTGCTGCGCCGTGGAAATGGTCGTGGAGCGCACGGGTCAATCCCACCCGGCTGGCATAAAATTGCGCCTTGCGGCTTTCAGTCCAGCGCTTGTCCGCCAGGGGTTCACCGGCGAGATTGATCACGGTATCCACTGGCTCAAGGGCGCGAAGCTCAGCAAATGCAGCGATCAGTCTCACCCCCTGCGGCAGAATCTTTGCACTGCGGTCAGCATCCCTGGTGAGAACGGTCAGATTGTGGCCAGCCTCTGCCAGCTGCGCGCACAGTATCTGCCCGATAAAACCGCTGCCGCCGGTAACCAGCATATGGGCCATGGGTCAGTACTCCGGCAGGTCCATGGTGGAAAAAAACTGCTCCAGCTCCTCGCGGTTGTGGATGCTGCAGGCCCGGTCCACCACATCGCGGGTTAAATGGGGGGCAAAGCGCACGATAAAGTCGTACATAAAGCCGCGCAGGTAGGTACCGCGCCGAAAGCCGATGCTGGTGACACTGGGCTTGAACAGATGGTTGGCCTCCAGGGCCACCAGGTCGTCATCCTCCACCGGGTCGTAGGCCATATGGGCGACGATACCGATCCCCAACCCGAGGCGCACGTAGGTTTTGATCACATCCGCATCGGTGGCCGTAAACACCACATTGGGGGTCAGTCCCCTGGCGCCAAAAGCTTCGTCGAGGCGCGAACGGCCAGTAAAACCAAACACATAGGTCACGATGGGATGGGCGGCCACATCCTCGATGGTGAGGCGCTCGCATTGGGTCAGGGGATGATCCTTCGGCACCAGGATACAGCGATTCCAGCGGTAGCAGGGCATCATCAACAGGTCGGAAAACAGTTCCAGCGCCTCGGTGGCAATGGCGAAATCCACATTGCCCTCCGCAGCCATCTCGGATATCTGCACGGGCGTTCCCTGGTGCATATGCAGGGCCACACCGGGGTACTTCTGGATAAAGGATTCGATCACCGATGGCAGGGCGTAACGCGCCTGGGTATGGGTGGTGGCAATGGAAAGGCTGCCGCGGTTGGGGGCGCTGAACTCACTGGCCAGCTGCTTGATGCTTTCCACATTGTGGAGCAGCTCACCGACGATTTTGAGTATCTCCTGCCCGGCCGGGGTAACGCGGGTCAGGTGCTTGCCACTGCGGGAAAAAATCTCCACCCCCAGCTCATCCTCCAGCAGGCGGATCTGCTTGCTGATGCCAGGCTGGGAGGTATACAGACTCTGGGCCGTGGCCGACACATTGAGGTCATGGTGGGCGACCTCCCAGACATATCGCAGTTGCTGTAACTTCATCCCGATGACTCCCGCCCGGGATGACCGGGCAAATGGGCAAATATAGCGCTCTAGACCTTCTGGCTATAAAAATAGACGAAACCATTACTTAGCAGAATAGATGCTAATTGCTAAAGTTACCACCCAGCCAGCCAGTTAACCTCAGGGGAAAGCGTTGCCGGATTTTTTGCTGTACATATTTGCCGGAGCAGGCGTCGGTATTGCCATCGGTCTGACCGGCGTGGGTGGCGGCTCATTGATGACGCCCCTGCTGATTCTGTTCGGCTTTCCCTACAACGTGGCGATCGGCACCGACCTGCTTTACGCCTCCATCACCAAAGCGAGCGGCGTGGTCGCCCACAGCAAGCGCAAGAGCATCCGCTGGGACATCGTCAAATGGCTGGCCCTGGGCAGCATTCCGGCATCCCTTGTGACGGCCATGATGCTGCGGACGATTTTTGCCGACGCCGATGAATACAAGGATCTGCTGACCCGCAGTCTCGGGGTGATGCTGGTGCTCACCGCCGTGGTGATACTGCTCAATGGTCGCCTGCGCCATGTATCCGAGCAGTCCCACGGCGTTATTGGCGCCTTCTTTCAGCGTCATGCCGCCCTGGTCACCACCCTCGCCGGGGTTTTTCTCGGCGTGTTCGTTACCCTTTCCTCCGTCGGTGCCGGGGCGTTTTGCGCTGCGTTGCTGATGACTCTATACCCGCGCCTGCCCGCCCTGCAGGTGGTTGGCACCGATATCGCCCACGCGGTCCCACTCACTCTGATTGCCGGCATGGGACACCTGTTTTTGCTCGGCAACGTCGACTTTGTACTCCTCGCCTGCCTGCTGGCCGGTTCGCTGCCCGCCATTCATTTTGGCACCCGCCTCGCCGCCTGGCTACCCAGCCGGGTACTGCAACCCATCCTGGCCACTCTGTTGCTGGGAATGGGGCTGAAGTTTGCGATTGCTTGAGATTCGGGCCTGACGTCAGACCGCACAAGCCACCCCTGTCCCCCGCAACCCGCAATACCCGCCGGGATTTTTCGCCAGGTACTGCTGGTGATAATCCTCGGCGTAGTAAAACGGCACGGCTTCAGCGATATCGGTGGTAATGGCGGGATAACCCGCTGCGGCCAGGGCTTGCTGGTAGGCATCGCGGCTGGCCAGGGCTTCATTGAGAGTGACGCCGTCTGAGCAGTAGATGGCGGAGCGGTACTGGGAACCTATGTCGTTGCCCTGGCGCATACCCTGAGTGGGATCGTGGGCTTGCCAAAACGTCTGCAGCAAGGTCGAAAACGTCACTTGCGACGGGTCGTAAACCACCAGCACCACCTCGGTGTGGCCGGTCTGCCCCGAGCACACCTCCTCGTAGGTCGGGTTGGGCGTGTACCCTCCCGCGTAACCGACAGCAGTGGTATAGACACCGGGGATCTGCCAGAACAGCCGTTCGGCTCCCCAAAAACACCCCAAGCCAAACTGCACATCGACAGTGCCGGGCGGAAACGGCGGCAGCAGATTCCGGCCCGTCACCCAGTGGCGATCCTTGATCACCAGCGCCTGGGAACGCCCCGGCAGGGCCTTATCGGCATCGATCATTGCGGTTTTGTTGAACCAGTTGGCCATGGTGACTCCTCTGAACAGGCTAAAAACACAGTATTGCCCGTCACAGGGTATAGCGCAAAACGGTTTACAGCTCAATGCTATCCAGGTATTGGGGTATCGCAGCCTCAATGCCGTGGCATTGGCGCAACGCCACCTGCAATGCCTCCATGCTGGCCAGCTCGCCGTGAACCAGAAAAAATCGCGGCTGGTCACGGAAAGCGGCAGCCCAGTCCAGCAGGTCACGTTGACCGGCGTGGGCGGAGAATCCTCCCAGGGTGTGTATCTGTGCCTTGACAGCAATCCACTGGCTGAACAGCTTCACCTTTTTGGCACCGTCCACCAGGATGCGCCCCAGGGTTCCTTTGGGCTGAAAACCGACAATCAGCAGATGGTTGTTTTTCTCCCACAGGCGGTGCTTGAGGTGATGGCGAATGCGCCCGCCGGTGCACATGCCGCTGCCGGCAATAATGATGGCGCCATGACGCACCTTGTTGATGGCGATGGATTCATCCACCGAGGTGGTCACCGTCAGGTTGGGGAGAAAATCCCGCAGGTTGCTGCTGCCATTGCCATTGATGGTGACCATGTCATCCCGGTCCAGATGCCGGGTTGAGTGGCTGTAAACATCGGTCACCGCCGTCCCCATGGGGCTGTCGAGAAACACCTGCCAGTTGTCGAGCAGACCTTCCTGATAGAACTGTCCGAGATGAAAAAGCAGCTCCTGGGTGCGGCCCACCGCAAAGGCGGGGATAAGGATGTTGCCCTGGTCCTTTTCCGCCTGCGCGAGAATGGCGCGAAACTCGTCGAGGGTGTCAGCCATGGGGCGATGGTTGCGATCCCCGTAGGTGGATTCCATCAACACCACATCGGCTTTTTTCACCCGCTCGTAATGGGGCATCAGGGATGTTTCGGGATTGCCGAGGTCGCCGGAAAAAACCAGCACCCGCTCGCCCTGATCATCATTGATGGTGAGTTCGACAATGGCCGAGCCGAGAATATGCCCGGCATCAAAAAACCGCAGGGTCACCCACGGCGCCACTTCGCCATCCTGGCGATAGGGCATGGGTCGGCAGGAGGCAATCACCCGGGCCACATCACGCTCGCTGTAGAGCGCCGGTTTCTGGCGCTTGCCCGCGCGGCGGCGCAGCTGGTTGTCGTATTCGAGATCGCGGAAATAGATATTGGCGGCGTCTTCGAGGAGAATTTTCAGCAGTTTGTGGCTGCCCTCGGTACAAAATACAGGGCCATCAAATCCGCCATTGAACAGGCGTGGCAACAGGCCAGAGTGATCGAGATGGGCGTGGGAGAGCACAACCGCACTGAGCTCGCGGGGGTCGAACTCAAAGGTCTCTGTTGCAAGGCGCTCGACGGCATCACCGCCCTGGTGCATACCGCAGTCGAGCAGGATTTTTGCTCCCGCCGCTTCCAGCAGGTAACAGGAACCGGTGACTTCACGTGCTGCACCCAAAAATTGCAAACGGCTCATGGCATTCTCTTTTTATATCGACGGGTTTGTTATCTCAGTGGGCATCGTCTCCATGCTAACGCTTCCCGTTCATCCATGACAGCCTGCCAGGGCATCCAGTCGACATTCCATTGATCCCGGACAAGCCGAATCAGATTCGCAGTTTTTTCACTTGCTGGCGCAGTTGGGCCAGTTGATTTTCCGTACGCTGATAACGTCCCTGCTCGTAGCTGTCGCTGATGGCCTGAATGGCTTGCGCATGCTGTGGTTCAGCGGCAGCGCAACGCTGGGCAAAGTCCCGCACCGCCTCACCACTGCGGCGCTGGTGACCGCGGCGTGCCATTTTGGCGCAGAAGCGCAGGTACTCCCGGTCGAGGGGGTCGATGCGATGACCTGAGCGCGGCAACAGGCTGAACACAAGCACCGGCGCCAGCGCCAGCAACCCGGCGGCCAGTAAAAACAGCGCCATGCGGCGGGCGTCGATCTTGCCAAGCAGGCGGGTCAATACCTCGGATTGCACATCGTCATAACCCAGCACCCATTTACTCCAGCTGTATTCAATGGCATCCAGCTGCAGCCGTAACTGGTTGATCCAGGCCACATCGCGAAAGCGCATCAGTGACAGCGGCGTGTCGCCAAACAATGCCTCCCGCCCGGAAAAATACTCCAGCAGGCCACGGGAAATGCGCTCCGGCGCCACGGCGGCGGTGGGGTCGATGCGCACCCAGCCGCGACCTTCGAGCCAGACCTCGGCCCAGGCGTGGGCATCGTACTGACGCACAATGAGGTAGCCCTCCTCGGGATGGACTTCCCCGCCCTGATAGCCCACCACCACCCGGGCAGGCACCCCGGCGGCGCGCATAAAAAATACAAAGGAGGAGGCAAAATGCTCACAAAATCCCCGCTTTGTCGACCACAAAAATTCATCCACGCTGTGCTTGCCGAGCCCGGGTGGTTGCAAGGTGTAGAAGAATGCACTGTTGTAAAGACTCAGCACCCGCTCGATCAGGGCCTCCGCCGACGGCGCCTCCTGCGCCCAGCGCTGCGCAGTCGCAACGGTTTGCGGATTGCTGCCCGGCGGCAGGCGTGTTTCCAGATACCGCCTTGTCGCGCTCAAACCGGCCACATCCATGGGCAATTGCGGCCATGAGCGCACCCTGTAGCTGCTGCGGCTGTTTACCGGGCGACGACTGAGCAGGTTGAAATCACGCAGCAGTCCCACATCTTCAGAACGGGGTTCCGGCAACTGCAGTGAGTACAGCCAGGTATTGCCGGTACTTTCAATGGTCACTTCGTAATCGATGGCTGCGCTGTTGACCTGCTCCTCCCGCTGCATCACACCGTCAAACCATTGCACCGCTGGCTGGGGATAACCCACCGGGCCGGTGCGGGTCCAGCTGCGGCCATCAAAATCGGATAACGTCATGCCGCGCCAGTAGAGCTGCTGGCGCGCCGGGATAGCACCCTCAAACTGCACCCGAAAAGCGATACGCGCCGAGCGACCCAGACGGGTGATGTCGCCGGGGCCAAGGCTGTCGCTCATCCCGGTTCGCGCTGAGCCACCCGGTCCGGGCACATCCCACAGCGGGCCAAGGCGCGGCAACACCAGAAAAACCGCCAGCATCAGGGGCAGCGCCTGGAGGACAATGGTGGCAGCGGTTTTCAGGGGCCGCAGTGCTCCCCGGTGCTGATCGGATTGGTTGATCCCCACCAGCCCGGCTGTGACCGCGGTCAGGGACACCAGCACCACCACCGCTGTGCTGAACTGCTGGTTAAACAGGCACAGGATCACCGCCACAAACAAACCCAGGTAAAGGGTAATCAGGGCATCGCGCTTTTGCTGCATCTCCAGCAATTTGAGGGCATAGGCGCTGACCAGCAGGCTCACCATGGGCTCCAGACCGGCCAGTGACCCGAAGGACAGCAACAACCCCGCCACACACACCAGCACCAGCAGCCACTTGAGGGATCGGCCCGGGGCGCCCCAGCGGGCGCGGTAAATCTGCACGCGCCAGAGGATGGCAATAGCGCAGGCCAGGGGCAGCCACAGGGGAAGATAGGGCAACAGGGGCAGCACAGAGGCGGCGAAGGCAATCAAAATCCACAGGCTGCCGTAGCGGGAAATCTGCCAGACCGGGATCACTGGCCGCCCTCCCCATTCCCCGACGGCGCCTGGAGTTCGAACAGGGCCAGGCTGGCAAGCAGCTGATCGCGATGGCGTGGGCCTTTATCCAGTGCGCTTTCACTGCCGGGCAGGCGCAGACCGTAGAGGTCACCCCCGGCACTCACCTCCAGCAGCCACTGGCACAGGCGCGACAAACGCGCCTCCCGGT
>LADM01000021.1 GCA_000961645.1 Gammaproteobacteria bacterium BRH_c0
CTGATTCCATCTGGTCAAGGAGCGACTGCTCCATTTTAAAGCTGCCGACCCAATCGATGGTGACATGAACGGCAACACCCGTTTTGGCGCGCTCTACCAGTGCATCTGTAAACATCTGGCCGACTTCACCTGACCAGTATATATAGGTTTCGAAGGTGATCGATTTTTGCGCGCGGCGAATGGCATCAAGCATGGGAGGAAAAATTTCAACACCGTTTTGATAGCCAGTAACATGGTTGCCTGGCACTATCGACGGGCCCATTAGTACCGACATTTCGCGCTGGAATTGAGGATCGCTTATTGTGTAACGATGCTCGATTTTGCGATTGAGTTTTTTCTCAGGGGTGTCAAGGTTTATTGCCACGACAAACAGCAATAGAGTGACAACAAAGGTAACTACAATTGGCCAGAGCATGATTTTTAGCTTCCAGTTCATTGCCGCAGGAAAGGCTCCGTATCAAAGGCGAATGTCTCCGCTGGTCGCATCAAGCGGGTAGCTGATGGTGGTAATACATGACTTGGAACTCTGGGCACCTGCTTGGTTCACAGGGCGTGGTTTTATTAGCGGCAAGTTTCTCAATGTTGGCAAGGGCAGCACCTTGCGGGGTATAGGCTGGCAGGTAAATAGAAGAGGTAATACTTTGCGTGGACTTGTTTGAGGTGTCAGCGGCTGATTGGCAGTCACAACCCAGGGGGAGAAAATTCTTTGTACCAGAGTCGGTTAAACACTACGGAAATTCAATGAATTTCCGTAGTGTTTATGAGAGGTACAGCGCTGCCAAGATTACCCTACAAGATTACAGATATGGTGGAGATTGTGATTAACCAGCGGTTTCGTAACGGTCGATCAATGCCCTCACCAAACCGCTGCGCACAATGTCATCGCGATCGAACTCGTGCACGTAAACACCGGCCAAGCCCTCCACCCGTTTTACCGCATCGGCGAGGCCATTGGGGCCGCGGATGTCACTTTGATTGACGTCGCCATTGATAACCACTTTGCAATCTTCACCGATACGGGTCAGGAACATTTTCATCTGCGCAAGGGTTGTGTTCTGCGCTTCGTCCAGCACTACGAAGGTGTCCGGGCCAAAGGTTTTGCCGCGCATAAATGCCAGCGGTGCGGCGACAATTCTGCCGTGGCGGAGATTGTAGTTGACCGTGCCGGCACCGAGGCGTTCGTTGAGAATGTCGCGGAAGGCCTCGATATACACCGCGAATTTTTCATCGAGATCGCCGGGCAAAAAGCCAAGCTGTTCCCCGGCTTCCACCGCAGGGCGGGTGAGAATGATTCGCTCAATGCGCCCCGACTGCAGCGCTTCAGCCGCCAGTGCCCCTGCACAATAACTCTTGCCGGTACCGGCCGGACCGATGCCGAAGGTGAGGCAGTTGCGTTTGATGGCGTTGATGTAGCGTTGCTGGGCGGGCGTTTTTGCGGTGAAGGGTCGTTCGGAGCGGGGCGGAGAGTAGGCTGTTTCAGTTTGCTGGGGTCGGGAATTCAGGGGGTAGATATTGGAGGGGTCTTCGGTCTTGCTGGCTCTGTACTTTCGGGAGTCGCTGTTTCCTTTGCTGTCAGTGTGTTTGGGATGCTGGAGAGAACGCCTGGAAAACGATTTTTTCGCCATGCTCACTGTTCCTCATCGTGGAAGTAAAAAGCTGATTTAGCAATCAATGACTTTCCTTCGGAATACCTGAAGCAGTTTGTGCTGTACTTTTTTGGTATTGATCTTCCTCACTGTAAATGGACTTTGTGACCGTTTGAATGCAACCGCAAAATAACTATAGCAGCTAAATGCGCAAGCGCATGGCAACAGTACTATATCGGCATTCCAATGCGCAACAGTGCCGTTTTATCGCCGCTGATATTGGCATCGCTGCCATAGGCAAAATCCCCCTGCTGCTGGCGCGCGGTCAGTTGCTGCACCAGATGACGGTACTGGGTAGTGGCGGCATCGAAGCGGGAGTTGAGGTCGCGGCGTTCGATTTGCTCATGGTAGCGCGGTGCCTGGGGCCTGAGCATGGAGTTGTCCTGGGCGCCCACCATGTAACCGGCCTGCGGCATCACATAGCGGAATGGCGCCTTGGCGGCGCCGGTATTCATGATGAAATTCACCCGGCAGCTGTTGCGCGATTCGGGTGTGCTGCAGTGCAGCAGGGGTACGTCAAAGCCGGGAATAAAGCGGCTGTACACCAGCGCTACGTGGCTGCGTACATAAATATGGATGGTGGAACGCAGGTCCTGGGTTTTGGCCTTGATGCCGCCGGCTTTTTGCATGATGGGTGCGGCGGTTTTGCCGCGACAGGTGCGCACCATGGTGATGGTTTCGGACGTGGTGTCCACGGTGATCTCGTCCTGCTCGGAAATTTCGTCACCAATCAGGTTGGCGTGGACAAAATCCGAGTGGGTGAGATCCAGCAGGTTTTCCATAGCCAGCTCGGCGCAGCTGTTGAGGTGCAGGTGGCCACTCATATAGGCGGGCAGGCCGCCTTCCGCAGGAATGTAGGGCACGTTGGGCACCAGACTTTCGTGAGCGTCATCTGGATTGCCATACCACACCCACACCAGGCCGTAGCGTTCCAGCACCGGGTAGTAGCCGCTGCCAGCGGTGAACTCACTGGCGGCCTGGCGTTTGTCGCTCAATTTAGCGGGATGAAATTCCGTTGCCGTCAGCTTGCCTTGCTGGCGCCACAAAAATACCGGGCGGGAATGCAGTGTGCGCCAGGTGGGCCGCGAGCCGACATGGCGGGAGTTGGAAACCGGCAGCCAGGCATTGCGCAGCGGGAATTCGCCAGGCACCCAATCAGGGGGAAGCTGACGTTGGCGGCTGGTGCTGAGGGCTGGCTGGTTCATGGTGGCTCCGTACGGGCCTGATGGTGGCAGGCCGACTGGTTTATGCGGATTATGACACAGAGAGTAGTCTAATCGTTTCGCTGTTGGCAACTGGCCAGTGCCGGGATGGGCCAATCAGCAGGCCGCCCAGTTTTTCCCAGTCCACCTGGCGGCGCACCTGCAAGGGTGCAATACCGGCTTTTGCCGCCATGGCGACAAGCCCGGGGCGCATTCCCCGCGGGTTGGCAGCTGTCCAGGATCGCCAGCACACCGAGGTTGTCCCGCGTGCAGCGCCAATGGGTGCCAGCTGGCAGGCGGCGACCAGCTCGTCTTCAGGTGTGTGAATCTCTGCGGATACCTCGCCGCTGCCGGGGGTGATGGCGAGGGTGAGAATCAGCGGGTATTGGTGGTGAAAGGCATCAAAGCCGGGCTGGCCGCGCCACACGGCGGCCCGCCTGGTCACAAGTTTGCCATTGTCGAGATACGGGTCTGCGACCACATCGCCGGTCAGCTTTACACCGCTGGCGGCGAGCAACAATTGTGGGCCATCCATCAGGGCGGCGATAAAGTGGTCGACGCCAACCCCCAGTGTGACCCGACCGTAAAATTCACGGCTGCCCGGCGAATAAACAGGGCTGAGTGGTGCGGTGGTGGGCGTGGCGAGAGCCGCTTCATCCGAGGTGTTGCTTGGTGTCACATAGACAAAGCCGTGTAGTTCACACACTTGCCAGACCTCAGTGCGGTAGCGGGGCGAAATCGATTCATTGGGACGCAGGTTGGGAATTACAACGCAGGCCCCGCTGTCGCCATCGTAGGTCCAGCCGTGGTAGCCGCACTGGATGCGCCCGCCGGGTTTGATCTTGCCCAGCGAGAGGGGCACACGGCGATGGGGGCAGCGGTTTTCCAGCGCCCGCACCTGGCCGTCGTCGCCGCGAAACAGCACGATCTCGTCATCGCCGCAGCGCAGGCCGAGGGGTTTGTCGCCGCTGACTTCTTCGCTCAGGGCGATCGCCCACCAATCGGAATGTTGTGATGTTGGCATTTATGGTTGTCCGCAGATAGTGGTTGCGGCCAGTATAAACCGGAATCAGCCGCTAGAATCAGCCGCTATAAGCCTGTTGTGGTATTGCGGGTTACCTGCGCGGGACGCTACGGGGTTGGTAGCGATGGTGGCTGTGTCTGGCGTGGGGCCGGTGACGAGACAAATCCCTATTGCGGACCCTGGATTTCAACAAAGACAGGGTTGGAATAAAACCACAGATCCTGCCAGGCATCCTCGTTGTCAGGATCAGGCTGCGGTTCTGCCTCCTCGGTATTGGTACCCCTGACACGCAGATAGAGGGGCCTGGTGACGTTCTCCAGCCGGTACTCAATGACCTGATACGGCCCCTCGCGGCGCCACTGGCTGGCGTCAAAGCGGGCTGCCACTTTGGTGGAGGGGTTGCTGTTGACGGCGGGATTGTCCACCGGGCCATTGACGTTGCCAATAATCAGATCGACGCGGGAGACAGCGGGATTGTCGCCATTGAAGTTGTTGCTGTCGGGGTCGAGAAAGCGAATGCTGACCACAACGTCAGCACCTTCTGCCACCGACAGGCTGCCGCCAATCCCGGCACGCTGATCCCCCGCAGTCACAGTTACCCACAGCTCGGAAATCAGATCGCCAGTGGTGACAAAAACCCTGCCTGCCCGCAGTGACGCCAGAATGGCATCGTGATTCTTTTCCGCCAGCACATAGGTTTTGGAATATTCCCCCGGCCAGAAATCGGCGCCGCCCTCACGCCAGTGGATATGGCTGTCGGATGTGGCGGTAATCCACCAGCGGCGGCCCTCACCCAGCATGGAGTCCCAAAAGCCACCCACAATGGCGCTCATCTGGTCGAAGCCCCCCAGGGTAGGTGATTCGCGGTAAGCCCCGCGGGGGCGTTTGTCGCCCATGTACTTCTCATACATTGAGGGTCCAATCCCCGGCTGCATCTGGCCGGTAGCCTGATGACCAGGGGCGCCTTCCATGCCGATGGCGATGTGGGGGGCGGTATCGTTCCAGGCCCGCAATTCAGCCGGTGTGGTCAGGCCGTATTCGCCCACGTCGGTGGCCGAGCGCGAGGGGTGATGGGCAATCACCACGGGCGGCAGGGCCAGGGCTTTCATGGCATCCAGGGCTTCGAGCATGCGCGGCTCGGTGTCCCACGCCTTGTTCTCGGGCCACGGCTGACGCTTGCTGTAATTGCTTTCGATATGGTGCAGATGCTCCGCCTCATCGTGGGAGTGGGGCATGATAATGCTGGAGTGGTCGGCCCCGGGGGTGTCGAACTCCATACCAAAAAACTGGATTACCTCTGGCACCGCCTGGCGGGATTCGAGCAATTCCGGGTAGGCATGGTCGAGCTGGATTTTGGCGTGGTTGGGGCCGCCGTGATCGGTGGCCACCATCCAGTCCAGACCGTGGCGCTTTGCCATCAGGGCATTCATGGGGATGGGGTAAATCGCATCGCCGCCGGGAACGGGTGTGGGGGGATCAGTTTCCATATCCCAGCCCAGGCTGTAGCGGCTGTGGATATGGTGGTCCCCTGCCAGCCAGGTCTCGGTGCCGGTTTTTTCAGCTTGAGAGCCCTGTTCCGCATTTTCATGGGCCATGGCAGAGCATGCCAGCCCGGACAGCATTATCAGGGTTACCAGTGACAAAAGTCGGTAGGCGCGGATCGTTATCATGGTGACAGGGCTCAGATACCGGAAAACGACATCCAGTGTGGCGCTGTTCTGTGACCGCTCTGTGTCACCCCCCCCCTGCTTTTTGGACCATGGCGTCAGCAATAATTGAACAAAGTGGCCATTGGCAACCATAATCGCAGTCAATCAGCCGAGGTGAACAATGACCACACAAAAACCCGATAGCAGCAAGCTGGATCGCGTGCTGGCGCAGCAGCGCGACTATATTGCCAAACGCGAGCAGGGTTACCGCGAACAGGCCTTAAAACTATACCCCTGGATTTGCGGGCGTTGCACCCGGGAATTTACCCGCGCCAACCTGCGCGAACTGACAGTGCACCACATCAACCACGACCACGACTGCAATCCGCCCGATGGCAGCAACTGGGAGTTGCTGTGCCTGTACTGCCACGACGAGGAGCACAACAAGTTCGAAAGTTTTATCCGCTATGGCAGCACCAGCGAGGCGAAACGGGATGCGGCCACCCATAACCCGTTTGCCGGGCTGCGGGATGCGCTGAACAGCAAGAAATAACCGTTGCCGCCCACTGATAATCACTTCCGCTATCCAATGGCCGGCGGTGGACGGCAGTTTTCGCCAGTGAATGGTTGAGTGAATTTCCCTCAATCCCAGCCCCTCCCCGGAGACTCCTATCAAGATCATCAACGCCATTCCCCCTGGTGCCCGCTATATGCTGCTCAGCGCCCTCGCCTTTGCGTTGATGGGCGCCAGCGTGAAATTTGCCGGGCAGCAGGGCATTCCGGTACTGGAGATCATTGCCGCCCGGGCGCTGGTGTCGCTGGTGCTGAGCTATGGGCATGTGCGGCGCAAGGCTATTCCGCTGTTTGGTACCCACCGATGGCTGCTGTTGTCGCGGGGTTTGGTGGGCTTCGTGTCATTGATTGGAGTGTATTACGCGCTGGTGCATCTGCCGATTGCCGAAGCGTCGGTGCTGCAATACCTGCACCCGATGTTTACAGCCTTGATCGCGCTGGTATGGTTGAAGGAGCGGCCCACAGCGGCCACCTTACTGTGCATTGCCCTGAGTTTTATCGGGCTGCTGGTGATGGTGCGTCCGGCATTTCTGTTTGGCGGTGAAGGTGCCGGTTACGATTCCCTGGCGGTGGGCATTGCCATCGCCGGCGCGTTCGGCAGCGGGCTGGCCTATACCATTGTGCGCAAGCTCAGTACCCTCGAAGATCCGATGGTGATCGTGTTTTACTTTCCCCTGGTGAGCCTGCCCATCACCCTGGTTCTGCTGGGTGACGATTTCGTGATGCCGACGGGCTGGGCCTGGCTGGCCCTGCTGATGGTGGGGATTTTTACCCAGATTGGCCAGATTGCCCTCACCCATGCCATGCGGGTGGAAACGGCGAGTCGGGCTGGCAGTTTTTCCTACACCCAGGTGCTGTTCGCGGCGCTGATCGGGATGCTGATCTTTGGCGAGGTGCCGGGAGTCTGGACCCTGACGGGTGCGGGGCTGATTCTGTTGGGAGCACTGGTCAATGTCCTGTGGAGGCCGCGAGCTGCCGGGGCTTTCAATCGCGAGCTTGAGGGCGGAAAATGAAAATTCATTTCTCGGCGTTGGTGTCAGACGGGGCCGAAAAGACTGAACAGTCACTCGATTGAGGAAGATGCTATGGGATCAGGACGGCTATTGTGGAGTGCAGTGCTCTCGCTGGTCTGGCTGAGTGCCGCCCAGGGTGAGGAGCTGCCCCTTTACGAACTGGGTGTGGGCCTGGCGGGACTCAAAACGCCCCACTATCTGGGCGCAGAGCAGGATCACAATTTGCTGACACCCCTGCCCTACCTGATCTACCGGGGCGAATACATCCGCTTTGATCGCTCCGGCCTGAAGACCTATCTGGTCGATGAGGACCGCTTTGACCTCAATATCAGCGCCAATGCCACCCTGCCGGTGGACAGCGATGACAACCGCGCCAGGACCGGCATGGACGATCTCGACCTGTTGCTGGAGATTGGCCCCACTCTGCGTTACACCGCCTGGAAAAGCAGCGATGGTGACAGACAGCTGCGTCTGGACTTGCCACTGCGCGGGGCGTTTTCTGTCGACGGCCTTGAGCTGGACTACCAGGGCCTGAGCACCAGCCCGGGGCTGGTGTATTTCAGCAAACTGGGGCAGTGGGACTGGACCGCGTCCTATTCGGCCATTTTCAGCGACGACCGCTACCACGGCTATTTCTACGATGTCGATACGCCCCATATCACTGCGCAACGCAGTCAATACAGCGCCGATGGGGGCTATACCGCCTCGCGCTTTTCCCTGTCCGCTACCCGCCATTATCCCAACTGGTTTGTGGGGGGCTTTGTGCGTTACTACTCGCTGCATGGCGCCGCCAACGAAGACAGCGACCTGATCCGGCAACAGGGCAATCTGTCAGCCGGATTTATGGTGGCCTGGCTGTTTAAAAAGTCAGCGACTACGGTAACCAGGGACCCGGAACCGGCGTTTTGATCTTTGCCGCCATCACAGCTATTTCGCGAAATCGGTCAAAAAATGGCAGAGCCCTGTGTTGCAGGGGTCTGCCATTTCTGTAGCCAGCTTTGAATCTGGGGGGGGCAATTACTGCAAGTATTGCTGCTGCAGACGCTGAATATCCGCCGCGCTGACATCCAGTTCCTGTTCGAGATAGGCGGGGATCGAACCGTAATCTTCTTCAATTTGGGTGAGTGCAAACACCAGGTAGGGTGTGCCGTCCTGGGTCACCAGGGGCGAGGCTTTGCTGGATTCGGCGCTGGCGTAACGCAGCATCATCCTGGCGAAGTCATTGGTTTGGGCAGCCGCTTTGAGGTCCACATTGCCGCGCTCGATCTGGGGGCGGCGGAATTCGGTGGACAGTTGGTAATCCGCCACTACCACCTCACGGGGCACTCCGAGAGCGCTGAGCATCAGCGCCGAGGCGATACCGGTGCGGTCCTGGCCGGCGGAACAGTTAACCACCAGCGGCGCGGCACCGTTGATGGCCTGGTCGAAGTACAGCTTCAGCTGGGGCTTGAGGGTGTAGGGCATGGACTTGTACAGAGAGCCCATATCGGTCGGGGCACCACTGGCGCTGGTCATGGAGCCACTGATGACCTTCATGCTGTAATCGTGGTTGAGATAGTTCAGCCCCGCCTTTGGCGCCCACTGGTTCGGGTAGAGCTCCAGCTCTTCCCGGGAGCGCAGGTCCACCACTGTGTCGAAACCGAATTGTTGCAGGTACCGCTGGTCCTGTTCCGTCAGCCCGGTCATCACCGCCGAGCGGAACAGCAGGCCGCGGCGCACGGTTTTGTTGTCGACGGTTTGATAACCGCCAAGATCGCGGAAATTGGAGCCGCCCTGCAGGGGCAGCAGGCGTTCGTAGGTGGTCAGCACCTGGGATGCGGACTGGGTGGCGAGGGCTTGGGGAATATCGGCACTGGCTGCCAGCGGCATGGCGAGGGCAGCGGCGAGCAGGGTGGTGACAGCGAGGTTGGAGCCGGGGGTGTCAAATGGTTTCATGGTTATTCTCCTGTGCAGGAATTGTAGACTGAAAAGGGTGATGCAACCCAGTCGCAGGATTGCATCACCGGAGTTGCGGGTTAGTAGTTCACACGGAAGCCGAGCAGGTAGTAGCGGCCATAACTTTCCGACTGGTTGATGGTACCGTTGCCGGCATAGCGCACATCGGTTTCATCGGTGAGGTTGTTGACGTTGGCATACAGCGACACCGTGGCACCGCCCAACTCCATCGGCAGGGTGTAGATGGCGGTAAGGTCGAGGCGCTTCTGCTCGCCCCAGTATTCGCTGGGGTCTTCGAGGGGAGAAATCCACTCATCGCGATACTGGTAATTGAGACGTACCGACATGTCGTACTTCTCGTAGAACAGCGAGGTGTTGTAGATCAGGTCAGAGGTGCCGGGCAGGTCATATTGGACGCCGTCGATGCCCTTGAACTCGGTATCGAGCAGGGTGACGTTGGCGCTGAAGCCAAGGCCGTCGAAGGGTGAGGGCAGAAGGTCAGTGGCATGGCCGATAAAGTTGAACTCAATACCCTGCATCCTGCCATCGTCGCCGTTGACGGTGCCGGTGTAAGTCCAGCTTTCGCCTGCCGCTGAGGGCAGGTAGAGACCGCCGTCGATGGTGGAGCTATCGGCATAGATGACGTTGTCGATGCTGCGATAGAACGCGCCTACCGAAGCGATACTGGCGGGGGCGAAATACCACTCCAGGGCGACGTCGAGGCCCATGGCCTCTTCCGCTTCGAGGTTGGGGTTGCCACCGGTGACTTCCCGGTCAGCAATATCCACACTCGCGGCGGCACGCCATTCGTTGTAGGTCGGGCGGCTGATGCCGGTGGAGGCGGAGACGCGCAATTTCAGATCTTCGGCCAGGTTGATATTGACATGGGCGCTGGGCAGCACGTTGGTGAACGTGTCGGAGACCGACAGCGGCCCGTCGAGGATTGTGCCCTCACTGGTGTAATCGGTCTGTTCCACTCTGGCGCCAATGACCACATTGCCCCAGTCGAAATGGGTGGTGGTCATGGCGTAGGCGGAGAGAATGTCCTCCTCAATCAGGATCTTGTTGGCGGCGCCGATCACCGGGCTGGTCAGGGTGCCGCTGGCTTCCCAGGCCGAGCGCAGCCCCCTGTTGTCGAAGTAGGTGGCGCCAATGGTGTTGGATGTGTTGGCATCCCAGAGTTTGCCCGTGTTGAAGCTGTCGATGTTTACCGAGGATGGAAAAGCGCCGACAACCGGGGTGGAGATATAGCCATCCCCTTCACGGGTATCGTACTGGGCGCCGATTTTGAGGGTGGCATCCTGACCGAACCAGGACATCGGACGTTCCGCGTCGAGCTTGAATTTATCGGTATCCACTTCCAGAGCCTGGACATAGTGCAGGCCGATGGTAACGGGGAAGGCAATGCTGGCAAGATCCCTGTCCAGCCACAGTGTGGGGTCTTCGATATC
This sequence comes from Gammaproteobacteria bacterium BRH_c0, assembly GCA_000961645.1. Taxonomy (GTDB): domain Bacteria; phylum Pseudomonadota; class Gammaproteobacteria; order Pseudomonadales; family Porticoccaceae; genus NAT127. The sequence continues at coordinate 10,494 of LADM01000021.1, forward strand.
GGTCAGGTCATAGCTGGCAATGGCGCTGCCACCTACGCTTCTGGGGATCGGCAGGTCCATGTCAAATTGGGTTTCGGTGCGGTTGATGCGCCCTTCCACCAGCCAGTCGCCCAGTTGCAGATCAGCGCCGAGGGTGTTGGTGAAGGTGGAATTCTCGTACTGACCGTCTTCCAGCAGACGCGACACACTGACTTGTGCACCCTCGCCTGTCAGGCCCTGCTGGGGCGTGCTGAAGGCAAAGACATACTGGTTGCGTTCTTCATTGTCGACAAATTCACTGTACAGGGTCGACAGGAACAGGGATTGCAGTGCGCCCTCGCTGCGGTATTCGAGGCGACCACCCCAGGCGTGATCTTCCCGCTCCACCTTGTAGCTGCGGAAATCCAGCTCGTTGACTTCAAGTTCGCCGCTGCTGTCCTGTGCCAGATCATATTCGCGGGTATCCGTCACCTGCTCGCGGCTGTTCTGGGAGCCGAACAGCACGACGCCGACATTCTCATTGGACCAGGAGGTACGCAGGCTGTACTTGTCCACATCGCCGCTGCCCAGATCCTGTTCACCGCCGCCGATATCAGTGGCGAGGCTCCAGCCCTCGGTGTCGAACGGGTTGAAGGTGTGGACATTGATATGGCCGGCGATGGATTCGCCGGGCATGCTCGGCAGGATCGCCTTGTTGGCTTCGAGACGGCTGGTGATCACCGAGGGGAAGCTGTCAAAGCGCGGGATGCGGCCGCTTTCGGCACCGGGCACGTCGATGCCGTCAAAGGCGATGCTGGTGTAGCGGAATGGCGCGCCGCGCAGGTTGATGTAGCGCGCCTGGCCCTGGTCGCGCTCAATGGCGAGGCCGGGCAGGCGCCCGAGGGAATCGGCCAGGTTCTGGTCAGGGAAGCGGCCGATGGTATCGGCGGAAATAATGTCCACATAGTTGTCGGCGTTGCGCTTGGCCTCGATAGCGGCCATATCGCTGTCGCGGATGGGGGTGGCGGTGACCACCACTTCGTCGATCTGGTTGGCAAGGGCCACGGTCGGGATACCCGCCGCCATTTGCACGGCGAGAGCCAGTGCCAGTTTCTTCAGCTGGTGAGCAGCCATATCTGTTCTCCTGATAAATGGTTAGGAAAAATCGGAGGTTTAGGGGAAAGCGTGAGCAGTCCGGGAGCCAGTATCAGGAGGCAATATGTACGTTCTGTTAAAGTGCCGTGGAATGGCGGGTTAAAGATATCTCTAAAAATTATTACTTTTTAATCAGCGGGTTACGGGTGCGCCCACAATCTCTGAGCGCAGCTGGATACGCTCCGGTGAGAGCGTGAGGCGGTAGTTGTAGCGCGCAGTGCGGGGGTCGCGCGCCATTTCGAACAGATAATCCCGGGCCAGTTCCTCACCGAGTGCATTGACGATTTCATCCTTGACCTTGCTGCGGTTCTGGTCGAGGGTTTTGGCCCGCAGGCCCTTGTCACGCAGATCCTTCACCGCCTTGTGGTGGCCGTCGTGGCGTTCCATCAGGGCAATGAGTTCCTCTGCGGCGCTAGTGTCGCTGCCGTTGGCGTGGGGATTGGTAAACCAGCCCGCGTTTTCATGGTCAACACGGCGCATTGCATACCAGTAGTAGTAAAAGAACGGTGTCGATGGCAGTGGCACGGCTACGCCGTGACAGTGGGCGGTGCAGTCTGCCGGGTCCAGTATCAGGTCGGGCTCTGCCTCGGCAATCGCCAGTGCTGCTTCGATGTTGTCCCTGTGGCGTTGCAGGCCGAGCACAAACCAGGGCAAGCGGTGGCTGTCGAGGTACGCCAGGCGCGGGTTGTCGATCCAGCCCATCATCTCTTCAGGTGGCATATCGGTGCAGCTGGTCAGCAGTTCTGAGAGCCGCCATTGCAGCGGGTTAAAGTGGTCAGCCTGACGGGTGAGATGACGAGCGCGACGACGGCTCAAACCGCTGCGGGTGAGACGCTCGATCAGTGTCTTGCGCTGGGCAGACAGCGGCGCGGGTATACAGCTGATCAGTCCCAGCCCCGCCAGCACCAGCAGCAACTGGCTGATTAACAGACGCGGCCAGTCCAGGGTGCAGCTGACCGTCAGATCCAGCTGCTCGTGGTGATCGTTGTAGTGCCAGTCCAGCTGGATGAAATGTTCGCCGCTCTGGCGCAGGGCAAAGGTTATTCCCTGCAGGCGCAAGACCCGCACTGAGCAATGTTTCACGAGGCTCGGTTCCAGAAGCGGTGGTTTCAGCTGCGGCCGGGAGACCCCGGGCTGTAGTTCTGCCAGGTCTGCTTCGATACGATTTTTCAGGTACTCCACCAGCACAGGATTACCCAACTGATTGATCCCCGCATCCGCCAGACGCTGTGGCAGTGATTGTTGCAGAGCGGATTGGAGGATGGTCAATGTGGCACTGTTCACCAGCCACACGCTCAGCAGGGTGAGGGCCAGCCAGGCGGCCAGCAGTAAGATCAGGCCCTTTGCTCTCATGATGCGGGCAGGCAACCAGGTATCTCCCCGACCGGGGTTGGCGGCCCGACCAGAAAAGGATCGGGGCCATTGAGATTGAGCAGATCGCACTCGACGCCGCTTCCGAACCAGCGCTGGCGCAGGAACCAGCGGCCCGAAGGCACATCATCTGCCAGCAACAGGCTGTAATACTCGGTGATGCCCAGCTCATCGGCGATTCCGGGAGTGGCGCTGATCAGGTCCACGGCGCCGCTGGCGAAGGCCTGATAGAGCGCGTTGATATCGGGATAAAAGCGCTTTTGCGACTCCCTGAGAGTGATCCCCGCTTCCTTGAGGGCGTTGAAGGGCTGCAGAAAAAACGTCTGGCTGTGGGCATCCTGCAAAAACCCCACGGTTTTATCCGCAAAGTACTCACGGGACAGTTGCGGCTGGCTGTGCAGGCTGAGCCAGTAGAGGGCATAGACCGGCGTGTCCAGCAGTGGCCGGTAGTAGTTGTGGAAATCCGGCACCATGCCCTGCACCAGGTGTTCCCGGTTCCAGAAATAATCGTATGCCTCATCGACAATCAGCCGGGCGGTGAGAAAACCGCGCGGGCGCCAGGAGATTTCTACCGCAGAAAATACCCGGCTGATGGTTGGGGCACGACACAGGCGGTCGGCCATCGCCATGGCCTCGGTGGAGGTCAGCGTCAGCATGCGGAATACCGGGCCGCTGTCGCGCCCCGTCTGGCAGCGATAGTGGCTGTAATCGCCGAGCTGGATGTCAGTGTCATTGAGGGTGACAAAGGGCTGGCGCGCCAGCCAGCAGCTGGCCGTCAGCACCAGGCAGATGACCAGGCTCAGCAGGACGACGTAGATAACCCGGTTGCTGTCGGGGAGAGAGGGTTGCACATTGGGATCGCAGGATGGGTCGTTGTTAGCACCATAAATCGGCGCTTTGACACTATTGTGACAGTGCTGCTGCCGTGACTGTGCAGCACTGTAGCAGAGCCCTCAACTACAGATCCGGGCAAACCGATTGACGCACCTGAGCTGTTCGCTTAATTGCCGCCGGGCGTGGCCCCGAGCACTTTCAAGGTCAGGGCAAAGCCACTGGCGGCCATGCTGAACTGGGTCGCTGCGCCGGGTTCGGAGGGCTTGCCGTAATCCAGCTTGATCTGCGACTCTCCCTGGTAGAGCAGCTGTGTTTCACCATCGCCGCTTTGCCAGCTCCAACCCGGTTGAGTCGCAGCCCATTGGCGCGGGTCGAGCCGGTGAAGATACATAGCAGTCAGTACCAGGCGCGTGAGGGCAGGCTTCCACAGAGAGCTGTCGCTGACAGTGATTTCTCCCGCCGGTGAATGGTGCAGTGTTGCCAGCTGCAGGTTCTGGTGATCGCGGACCTCGACGTTCAACCCGTCGTCGTCGATAGTCACCGTGGCCGAGCCATTGATGGCTGTGCCATCAGCGGCGATCAGCAGCTGTTGTTCCTGGCTGGCGCAGCAGGGCAACTGCCCCGGCAGGGGCAGGGTCAGCTTATCCATCCAGGGGTTTGCACACAGCAGCGGAGAAGCGCTGAGTCCGAGCGCCAGCACTGCCATTTTCATCGGTTTCCACATAAGGGCCTCCAGGTTTGGGTTGGCCCAGTATAGGCGAGGGGGCAGGGTTTTGCCGGGCGCGAGATCAGGCCTGCCCAGAGCGCACAAACAGCAGCGAGGTATTGATGCCGCCAAAGGCAAAATTGTTGCTCATCACGCAGTCGGTATCGATAGTGCGCCCTGCCCCGATCAGGTAGTCGAGCGGTGCGCAAGCCGGATCGGGGTTGTTGAGATTGGCGGTGGGGTGGAACCAGCCGCGATTCATCATTTCGATGGCGACCATGGCTTCGAGCGCACCGCAGGCGCCAAGGGTGTGGCCGGTGTAGCTTTTCAGCGCACTGATGGGAGTGTTGCCGCCAAACAGACGGTAGGTGGCGTGGCTTTCGGCAATATCGCCGCGATCGGTGGCGGTGCCATGAGCGCTGATATAGCCGATCTGTGCAGGACTGAGCCCGGCATTGTTCAGGGCCAGTTCCATGGCGCGATACATGGTCTCGGCTTCCGGCTGGGTGACATGGCTGCCGTCGGAATTGGTGCCAAAGCCGACGATCTCGGCGTGGATGCGGGCGCCCCGGGCGAGGGCGTGCTCGCGCTCTTCGAGGATCAGAGTGCAGGCGCCCTCGCCGATCACCAGCCCGTCGCGGTCGCGGTCAAAAGGGCGCGGCGTCAGCTGCGGTTCGGTATTGCGGGTGCTGGTGGCGTAGAGCGTATCGAACACGGCGGCCTCGGTGGCGCACAATTCTTCAGCACCGCCGGCAATCATGAGTTCCTGATGGCCGTATTTGATCGCTTCATAGGCATAGCCGATGCCCTGGCTGCCGGAGGTGCAGGCGCTGGAGGTGGGAATAATGCGGCCCTTGAGGCTGAAAAATACGCCGATATTCACTGCAGCCGTGTGACTCATCATCTTCAGATAAGAATTGGCATTGATCCCGGCGCTGGCGTGGTTGAGGAGCATATTGCCAAAATCGGCGACCGCGTCGGGGCTGCCGGTGGAGGAGCCGTAACTGACCCCCATGCGCCCGTCCTTGATACAGGGATCATCCAGCAACCCGGCATCCTTGAGGGCCAGCTCGCTGGCGCGGGTGCTCATCAGGGCAACCCGGCCCATGCTGCGCACCATCTTGCGCGGGTAGTGTTCAGGCCTTTCAAAATCCCTCACCGGGGCGCCGAGACGGGTGTTGAGTTCGCCGTACTTGTTCCACTCCTCCATAAAACGGATGCCGGTAAGGCCCGCCCGCAGATTCTGTTCGATGCTGTGCCAGTCGCAGCCAATGGGTGACAGCCCGGCCATGCCGGTGACAACAACCCGTTTCATCAGCACATGCCCCCATTCACGGAAATCACCTGGCGGGTGATATAGGCGGCCTCGGGTGCCAGCAAAAAACGCACCAGGGCGGCCACTTCGGCAGGCTTGCCTGCGCGCCGCGCGGGGATCATCGCCAGTGCCTCGGGGGAGATTGCGGCATCGCTCATGTCTGTTTCAATCAGGCCGGGGGCCACGCAGTTGACGGTGATGTCACGCTTGGCGAGTTCAATGGCGAGGGATTTGCTGGCGGCGATTATGCCTGCCTTGGCGGCGCTGTAATTGGTCTGGCCGCGGTTGCCCATCAGTCCGGACACCGAGGCCAGGGTAACGATGCGACCGGGCTGGCGCCGTCGCACCATCGGCATCACCAGGGGGTGGAGCACGTTGTAAAAGGCGTCGAGGTTGGTGTGGATGACGTCATCCCAGTCGTCCCCAGTGAGGGCGGGAAAGGCCCCGTCACGGATAATGCCGGCATTGCACACCACGCCGTAAGGGGCGCCGTGGGCTTCGATATCGGCTTCGAGTACGGCGCGGCACTGCCCTCGGTCAGCCACATCGAACTGGAGGATGCGGGTATTGCCGGTGCGTCTATCAAGGGCATCTATCTCGTTCGCCACCGCCTGAGCCTCTTCTAAGCGGCTGCGGCAGTGCAGGACTATGGGGTAGCCAGCGCGGGCCAGGTCAAGGGCGATGGCTTTGCCGATGCCACGGCTTGAACCGGTGACCAGAACGGTGTCGTTCATTGTGGGTGCTCTTGCATGTATTCCTCGATATTGTCCGGCATATACACATTCAGGTTGCTGGTGACAGTAAAACCGGGCCCGCTGATAGTGCATTCAAACACTTGCAGGCCGGTGTTGTTATGGGTCACAGCATCCACCGCCACTGTCAGTGTCGCACCGGGCGGGAAGTGGCTGCAACCAGGCTCGTAGCGCCGGGAGCTGACCAGGAAGCCGATACGCACCGGTTGACCGTCGCGGCGGGCGCAAACGCCAGCGTGGGCGGCGATGGCCTGACCCATGTATTCAAGCCCCACCCAGGCCGGTACGCCCTGCGGTTCTGCAAAGAGTGAGTCGGCGCGAATGACAACACTGGCGGTGAGCCCGTGTTCGCGGCACGATTCTATGCGATCGAGCAGAATCATGGGGTGATCGTGGGGGATCAGATCGCGAATAGGCAGGTCCCTGATGCCCGGATTCCCCGTTAAGTCAGTATTTTCCATGGCTATTCCCGACTGAGGACCAGCGACAAATTATTGCCGCCAAAGGCAAAGGAGTTACTCATCACTGTGCGCGCTGGTGCGGTGCCATGGCGGCGGGCAAGCCCATTGAGCACGGCCAGCTCCGGGTCCACTGCGCCATCCCAAAGATGGGGTGGCAGCAGGCTGTCAGTGCGTTGCAGCAGCAGCCAGCAGATCAGCGCTTCGATGGCGCCCGCCGCCGCCAGGGTGTGGCCGGTGAGGGGCTTGGTGGAACCGCAAGCTACATCCGGCCCAAACACCCGGTTTACCGCCAGGGCTTCCATGGCGTCATTTTGCGCAGTGGCGGTGCCGTGCAGGTTGATATAGTCGATCTGCGCCGGGTCTGTTCCTGCCATGGCCAAGGCTTGCAACATGGCGTTTGCTGCGCCCTTGCCCTCCGGGTCTGGCGATGAAATATGGTAGGCATCGGAGCTTTCTCCCACGCCGGCAAGCCGCACCGGGCCGGGTTCACGGCTCAGGACAAACACCGCTGAACCCTCGCCAATATTGATGCCGCAGCGGTTGCGGCTGAACGGGTTGCAGTGGCTGTCGGCGGTGACCAAGAGTGACGAAAACCCCGCCACGGTCATCTGGCACAGGCTGTCTACTCCGGCGGCAATCACGGCGTCGCACACCCCCAGCCGCAGCAGGCGTTCAGCTGAAGCAAGCGCCTTGGCGCCGGAGGTGCAGGCCGACGATTGGGTCCAGCAGGGGCCGCTGATATCGAGCCAGCGGGCCAGAAAGCGCGCAGGGGCTGACAGTTCCTGACTGGCATAGTGATATCCCGCCGCCAGGTGGACACCGGAACTGTCGCAGCTCAGTGCTGCCTCGCCCTCGGCAATGCCCGAGGTGCTGGTCCCCACCACAATGCCGATGCGGTGGTGACCATGACGGCTCTTGAGATCCTCTACCACCGCTAAAAGCGGAGCCAGTGATGCCGCCAGCAGGCGATTGTTGCGGGTATTTTCACTGGCAATGGCGGTGGCAGGCACGTCATCAGCCACAAGGCCGAGGGGCAGGATGCGCCCCGGCGACCAGGCGTCAGTGAGGGAGAGGAAACGCTTGCCGGGCGCGGGCGAAAACAGATTGTCCGCGACAGTGGCCAGATTCGATCCCAGGGAGCAAATTATCCCGGCATGATTGAGGAACACGGGTGCTGCTGCCCGGCTCACAGCTCAGCCCTCGACAGCGTGGTGATACGCACACTCATATCCTGGCCAATAAACCGCAAGCTGCGTTCAGAGTCACCGCCGCCCTGGTATTGCAGTTGTACCAGTTGGTGCTGATGGTAGTTGAGGGTTCTGTGGCTGGCGTCGTGGGCGATGGACCAGCCTTCGTCAGGAAAGCGCCACTGGCTGGGGGGCAGATGATGAAGATAGAGTCCAAGCAGCAGCTGGTGTGACAGCTCTGGCGGCCAACCTGGGGGCGCTGACAGGGTTTGCGCCTCGCCCTCGCTGTGCACCAGGGTGGCGATGCGCCGCCCGAGGGGATCAAACAGCACCACAGTGAGGGTTCCATCCTGAACAGCCACAGCTGCAGTCATCAACAATTCTCTGTCCGGCGTTGCAATGTCGACCCTCTCTTCCGCTTGCCAGCAGCAAGGCAATTGGCTGGCAGCGGGCAAGGGTAATTGCCCCAAGCGCGTCGTGCCACTCAGTGTGCTGCACGCACCGAGAGTAACCAGCATGGCCAATAAAGCCACTCTCAACTGCATGGCAGAACTTCACAGGAGGGGCCTGCGGTAGGCGAAAATGCTGGCTCAGTGCACAGCGCTACCAAGGTATTCAGGCGCCGCCGCGATTCCCGCACAAAGGGATTATTGGTATCCCAGGCATAACCGGCAAGAATCGAGGCGATCATGGCTCGCACTTCAGGTTGCTGTCCCTGGGAAAAAATCACTTTCTGGAAACTGCCCTCATACCAGGCGGTGACGTAAGTTCTGAAAGTGTCGACACCGAGGCGCAGGGGCTGGGCGTACTCTGTTTCCCAATCGACTTCCCCTCCCGAGAGCGCACGGTTAACAAGGGGCGCAGCGAGACTTGCCGACTTCATGGCAATGGTAACGCCGGACGAGAACACCGGGTCGAGGAACTCGCCGGCATTGCCCAGCAACGCGTAGCCCTTGCCCCACAGGGACTTGACGTTACAGGCGTAGCCGCCAATCTGGTTGACCGGTGTATCAAAGCGCGCATTGGCCAGCAGTTGCGACAGGTCGGGGCTAGTGTTGACCGCTTCTCGCAATAGCTGCTCGGGGGTGCTTGTGGCGGTATCGAAAAATCCTTTGGGTGCCACAACCCCCAGAGAGCAGCGACCATTGCTGAAGGGAATCAGCCAGTACCAGACCTCCTCGAAGCGGGGGTGCACCACGATCAGGATCTTGTCGCGGTCGTGGAGGGGGTCGCTGATGTTGTCCTCGATATGGGTGAACAGCGACATGCGCAGGGGGAAATCCGACGGCAGCTCCAGGTCGAGCAGCCGTGGCAGTACGCGGCCAAAGCCGGAGGCATCGAGTACAAATCCGGCGCTCAACTGCTGGCGTTGTCCCTCATTGTCGAAGTAAGTCAGTAGCGGACGCTCATCTTCGCCATAGCCAAAGGCATCGATGCGGTGGCCAAAGCGGATATCGGCACCGGCTTTGGCCGCCTCCTCCGCCAGCACCTGATCAAAGCGGGCGCGCTGCACCTGAAAGGTAGTGCCCATGCCAGGGCTGAATTTGTCGCGGAAGTCAAAAGCGGCCTTTTCGCCATTGCGGGCAAAGGCCGCGCCGTTCTTGTACTGAAAACCGGCGCTGTTGACTGCGTCAAGCATCCCCGCCTCGGCGATAAATTCCATGCACTGGGGCAACAGGCTTTCACCGATGGAGAACCGCGGGAAGTGGGTTTGCTCAAGCACCACAACCCGGTGCCCATACTTGCGCAGCAGGGCGGCGGCGATGGCGCCGGAAGGGCCTGCACCAATAATGGCGACATCCGTTGTTTCGATCACGATATCCATCCTGTCATGATTTACATCCTGTGTGGGCGGGAATTGGGTTTCCCCCGGCGAGCTGAAACAGCAGTGGAGTGATCAGCCAGGCACAGAGCAAGCCAAAAAACACAACACTGCCAAAATGGTGAAGCAGGGGTACCTGACTGAGGGCCAGCAAACCGAAGGCCAGGATGGATGTTAACGATGCCAGGGTCGAAGCGAGCCAGGTTTCGCCGTCAAGACCGAGCTCCAGGTAAAAAACGGCTGTATCCACCGTCAATCCCATCACCAGCAGCAGGGCCAGGATATGGAACAGGGTGGCGCCACCGGATGAAGATAATGCCAGACTGCCCAGCATGGAAACAAGCACGCACACCAGTACAACAAGGCCGCGCCTGTCATAAAAAACCAGGCATGCCAGAGCGAAAACCGCCAGGAAAACCCCCAGCAGTATCGATACCTCGGCCCGGAATGCCGCCAGGGTAGCTGACAGGCCCTGCACCTGATCCACATACGTCACCCCGGGCATTTGTGCCAGGCTGTCGAGGCTCTGCTGCGACAGCGCAGTCCCCTGCCGTTGCAGGACAATGGTGTGGTGTTTATCGGTCAAGGCAAGCGGTGGAAACTGACTGGCTAGGGCGGTGGGAATGCGCGCTGGAATCAGATCTTCATTAAAGTCGGCGGGCAGTGACTGCCAGTGGCTGCAGTCGCTCTGGAGCCTGGCGCACATGACAACCAGAGCGCCGTCGGGGCCGTAAAGTTTGGCTGCAATCAGCGTGTGATCGGCCTTTTGAGTTGCGAGGGAAGGCACCATCGCCGTTATTGCCTGGACTGATGCCGGGTTGGCGTTGCCATCGTCAATGACTGCGACCAGCATTTCAGTCCGCTCCAGTATCTGCTGCTGGTCATCACCTTCAACAACCCAGTAGCGCTGCGGGTCGATGCCGCCCAACAACTGTTGTACCTGGCGCTCTGAATCCAGCAGATTCTGGCTCGAGGTATTGAGGAGACGAATATCGTCATTGTTGCCCTGCCAGTACAGATAAGCAGCGAGCAGCGGCAGCAGCGCAACCAGCAGGCAGTAGAGAGGCGCGCGGTAGTTGGAGAGGCGCGCATAGGCGGGTTGCACCCTGGCAGGAAAAAAACCCAGCCAGCGCTTGAACCCCGGAGATGGCATCTCGTGAAAGCACAGTGACAGGACAAGCACGGCACCGCAGGCACCCACCAGCCCTGCCGCAATAAACACAGCCAGCTGTTGCAGACCGGGGAACGGGGAAAACAGCTGGATCAAATAGGCTGCAATGCTGGTACCGGCACTGATCAACAGTCCCTTGCGAATCAGTCGTCCGGCCACCAGTGCATCAGCGTTGACCCGGTATTTGATCAGAAAGTGAAAACAGTAATCTACCGCCAGCCCCAGCAGAGTGGTGCCCAGGGCGAGTGTCACCAGATGCACTCGTTCGAATACAGCGAATGTGATGGCGAGCGCCAGCAGTGTGCTGCTCGCCAGAGTAAAGGCAATGGCTGTCAGGGCGCGGCGTGAGCGAAAAACCATAGTCACCAGCAGAAAAATGCCGAGGAGTGAGCCGCTACCCACGGTGGAAATTTCAAAGCGGGCAATGCGGGAGGCTTCTGTGGCGTGGAAAACCAGGCCGGAAAACAGCAGTGTTGTTCCATTCTCTTGCTGTCCGGGTTGCGCGCCAAAATCATCCAGCACAGTGCTCAGAGCTTGCTGGTTGGCGAGGTCGAAAGGGCTGCCCTGCACCTGGCCGCTGATCAGGTGCCAGGTGCGACCGTCTGTTTGCAGGGAGGGAATATCCGTGCCGCGAAAGCGCGCTGCCTCAGGGAATACACTCTGCAACCAGGCACCACCCAGGTTGAAGGGATCATCGGCAAAGGGGTATAGGCGGAAGCCGCTGACCGGATTGTAGAGGTCGTTCACTACCGTTGTGGCGAGAGACTCAACGTCCTTGTGCTGCAGCTTTTCCCGCATCTGCGCCGCCAGCAACTGGTGGCGGTAAGGTTTGAAAAAATCACCCAAGCCTGCAAGAGTGGATTGGTCTGCGCTATCCATGCTGAGCAGAGATTGCTGGGCCAGCTGCATTTTCAGGGCTTTGGCAAGTGCTGTACCCTGGCCGGGATCGGGATGGCTTAGCAAAATGACAAAGCGTTTTTCGAAGTCTTTGGTGATTCCAGTGTGGAGATTCATCTGCCCCTCATCCTGCGGGGGAATCAGGCCAAGGATATTGCTCTCAAATGCGGCACCACGAATTATCCGTTCGCCGCAATACATTCCGCTGGCCAGCAGCACCAGCAGCCAGAGGGCTATCCAGAAGCGATGCCATACAGGGGTGCGAGACTGTGTCATCAGTCGGGTTTTCCGACAATTTTGTCAGCTTTGAAGACAATCTCGGTCCGATCACCATTGGCTTCTCGCAGGGTGATGGCTTCAACCAGTTCAGCGCCGCGAATTTCCACGGCTTGCAGATGGTCAGCCAGTCCGGCCTGCAAAGGGGTCAACTGAAGCCGCCAATGGCGCGAGTCGTGTGCGGTGTCCACGGGTTGCTTCTCAATGGCAAAGTAGTCATTGAGACGACTGAAATCAGCGGAAAAAATGCCAAGGAAAATCCCCCCGATCAGTTCTGAAGCAGCGACAGGTTGCTGGTTGCCACTGTCGTCGACAATGACCACGCCCTGCTCGGGGCTGATACGCACTGTGCTTGCCACCGGTTCGAGGGTGCGCCAGACAATGCCCTCTTCCTGCCGATAGGTAAATTGCCCGGATGATCGCAGGGGCAGGGACAATACGCTGATATGCCGAGTCTGCTCGAAGCTGCCTTCCAACTGATGGATTTGCCTGAGCTGCGGTACCAAGTCGACAGGAAAGCTGGCAGAGGCTTCGTTGCCAAACACAGCCACGGGCAGTACAGCCATCGACAAGCAGGCCAGCAGGACAGGCAAACAAAGGCGGATATTCATGGCCGATTCTTATCCTGAGCAGATTCGACGCCAAGTTTTTCCAGCAGCACAGGTGGTGATGCCAGTTGCATCTCGCCATTGTCGAGTCGCACGGCCACCTGCACGGTGGAGGCTTTGGTGAGCCGTTTGCCGCTGGCGAAGTCGCGGATCAGATAGTCGATAAGCAAGCGGTTTTCCCATTCCATCAAGGTGGCAGTGACGGAGATTTTTTGCTGGAAGCGGGCGGGCCCTATGTAACGCAGGTGCATATCAATGACCGGCCAGAAAAACCCCGAGTCAGACATTTGGGTGTAGTTGTAGTCAATTTTATCCAGCAGCGCACAGCGCGCTATCTCGAGATACTTGGCGTAGTGGCCATGCCAGGCGACCTGGGCTGAATCCACATCGTGAAAGGGAACCTCGATGGTGACTTCGACGCTGGGTAATGTGGTCATTGCGCAAGCCACCGGTCGGGGCGGTAATAAACAGAAAAAGTCATGGCGATGTTTCCCGGTTGGAATTGCTGTCTGGTGGTAATTGCGGCGCCCAGAACGGATAGAAGTTATACCACTGCCAGGGCGCCTGCAGGCAGTAGTGCTGCAGGCGCTGCACATAGCCCTGCATCAAGTTGTCTATCTGCTGTTGGCGGTTGCGGCGATTGATTCCGCCGCCGTGCCAAAGATATTCAAAATAAATATGATATCGGCCCGCCTGCCGGATGCAGTGTATGGTCAGTACCGGCGCTTGCAGGGCCGTGGCGAGCACAAAAGGCCCCACAGGAAACGGCGCGGGATGACCGAGAAAATCCAGCCTGGCGCAGCGCTCGGTATTGTTGATGGCGACCCGGTCGGCGGCAATGGCAATAAACTGGCCCGCGCTGATTTTCTCACTTAACTGCATGGCAACGCTCATGTCGAGATCGCTGACCTGCACCAGGTCCACTGCTGATGCGCGGTTGTACTCGCTGAGGACCTGGTTGAACTTCACAGCGTTCGCAGTGTGGTGCAATACCGTCAAGCGCAGGTTTGGCCGGGTTTCAGACAGGGCCTGGCATATCTCAAAATTGCCCAAATGGGAGATCAGTATCAGTGCGCCCTGCCCTGATGCGAGCAGCTCATCAATTATCTCCCCATCGTGCAGCACCACATCCTGGCGGGTGATGCGCCCCATCCATACGCCCAGTTTATCCAGCAGGGAATCGGCAAAATGCCACAGATGATAAAAGCTGTGCCAGGGGCGGGGTGCGGGAAAGTCGCTGGTGGCTGCATGCATTTTATGCAGGTAATCCTGTGACGCCCTGTAGCTGGCAGGCCTGAAAACCATGTAAAAACAGATTACCGGTAACAAACACAGGCGAAACAGCCAGCGTCCGCCGTAGCGGTATACAAACAGTAAAAACCGCATGCCCAGCAGTGAGCCGGTTTCCCGCGTTTGTGCCCAGTGGGTGTCAGAAGCCATTCGTTATCCCATCCCCCCAGCCATCATTCTGGGCCACCGGGAGTGGTTGAAAAATTGCGTGCCAGCAAGCGCGGCAGGCGCCACAGCATGGCAAAAAAAAGACGGGCATGCATCAGTGAGATCAGGCCGTTGTCGCGCCATAGCCTGAAATGGGAGATACCGTCCTGCGGGTAGATCACGCGAGTCTGCAATTGCTGCAGGCTATGGCCGGCCCAGTACCAGCGCACGATAAATTCACAGTCAAAATCCATCCGGTCGCCCATGGGGCTGGTATCGATCAGTGCACAGCTTTGCGCCAGTGGATAGACACGAAAACCGCACATTGAATCCCTGATAGTCGTAGACAGGGTATTGATCCACACCCATACATGGGAGAGATAGCGGGCGTAATAGCGGTGCCTGGGGACCGATGCATCAAACACCGGATAGCCGGCCACCAGCGCATCGGGATGAGCCTGTGAGGTTTGCACAAAGCGGGAGATGTCGCTGGTATTGTGTTGACCATCGGCATCAATTTGCAGGGCGTGGGTAAAATGCAATGCCTGAGCGGCCCTGAGGCCATCCTTGACGGCGGCGCCCTTGCCACCGTTCTTGCTTCGCCTGACGAGATGAACATCGCGAAAGTCCCTGCTTAAGGCTTCCATTACCTCTCGGCATTGATGATTGCTGCCGTCATCCACCAGCACTACCGGCAAGTCGACACTGAGTGATGCTTGCACGGTTTTTTCCAGCACCTGCCAGTGATTGTAGACCGGTATCAGTGCGCAGGGCTTGTAATGCTCTATTCGGGATTCAGTCGTCATGGACTATCTCCGTCTCCTGAAGGCGAGAGACCTGGGGCTCAAACAGGATTCGACCGCTGGAGTGTTGCGTCTGTGGGGAGGAAAATCTGAACTGCAATTTGCCACTGCCGGGTGGGTGCTGCAGGCGCAGGGTAACAATATTGCCAGGCTGGATGATGTGTTGAAACTTGATGGCTTCAAGGCGAAGAAATATCTCAAGCTCGGGAAAGGATTGCCTGGCGTAGTGAATAGCCCAGTGAAGCTGCACCACGCCAGGGACAACCGGATTGCCGGGAAAGTGGCCGGAAAAAAACAAGAGGTTATCAGGGATTCGCAGAATCAACTGCTGGTGGTCATCAATGATATCCACAGCAATCACTTCAGGCAGCCTGGGTTGGCGCTCGGGGTGAAAAAGATCCACCAGCGCGTCAGTGGTGACTTTGCCCTGGGCATTGACAGGCATTTTCGCCAGATAGCGCCAGTAGCGCGGCAGGACGATGCGCTCGAAGCGGTCCTGAATGAAGTGCAACAGGACAGCGTTGACTGCATTTTTGCCCTTGTCGATCAGCAGGGCATTGCCCGCAGGCGTGAGCACCAGTACGGCACCCAGGCGCGATTTGCGTTCCGGCAGCAAGACGACTTTTGCTGCTGCGACTAAGTGATGATCTTGCAAGGCATTTTCAATAGCGCTAAGTGAAACGCGCTTGCCACCCACCTTGACGATACGGTCAACCCTGCCCTGTAGTGAAAACAGTTGCGGGCTGTGAATTTCACCGGTATCGGCAATGGTTAGCCACGAGTCAGGGTCGTCACTGACGGCAGGCGAGCAAATTGCCAGCTGGTTGTTTGGGCCGCTATTTGCCACCTGCACAGATGGCAGGCAGTGCCAGAGATCGTCGGCTGGCTGTTGGCGCCAGGCAACGGCCCCGGTTTCGGTGCTGCCGTAAATTTCTGTCACCTGCCTGGCAAAATATCCCAGGCAGGTTGCTGCTGTGGCGGGTGACAATGCAGCACCGGCGGAAAAAATACGCGCCGTCATTGTTTGCAGCAAGGGCCAGTTCAGGGTGGTAGGCAGATTGTCCAGCTGTACCGGGCTGGTGACCAGAGTGATGCGATGATGGCTGGCGAGCTCGTCGAGGGATTCGGCGTAGGGGATGGTCTCACTATAAAAAGCAGAGCCGCGGATCAGCGGCCACAGCAAGCCAAAAGGCAGGCCGTACATGTGGTGGTGTGAGACGGTCCTGATAAATACCGAGCCATCGACAGACTCGCCCCACAGGCTCTCGAGCATGGACAATTCCGCATCCAGCTGGCGCAATGATTTGGCCACCAGTGTGGGTGTGCCGCTCGAACCTGAGGTAAACAGGAGCAACGCCGGAATGTCGCTGTTGGTGTCCGCTGCGTCAGGCTGCCCGCGTGGAGGATCAATGCCGAGTGCAAAACCCGGTGGGAGTGGAGATTGTGCCAGCCTTTCATGCAGGTCGGGCAACAGGCTCCGGGTATCGCGAAAACCATTGGTAGAAATAACGGCAATTTTACCCATCCGCCAGGTTGCCCACAGGCAGGCAAGGAATATCTCCGCTGCAGGTTGGTAGATGGCGATATGGGAATCATCCACGGATTGCAGCTGTTGCTGCCAACCATCTACCTGTCGGTTGAAATCGCACCAGCTGAGAGGGCCATTCGCACGCCAGGCCACAGTATGGTGTTCGCCATAGTGACTGCGATCATGAATGATAGTACTGAGTGATTCAGATTGTTTCACAGCTGCGCTCAATTACCTTTCCGTTCCCTGCACGCGCCTGCGTACCAACAGCTCACCCGCAAAGAGCGTTCCCATCAGCACATAGGCAATCAAGCCGTTATAAAGCAGCCACCATTCGCGGCCAAAACCCTGGGTGGCGAGAAAAACGGTGGACAGGGCAATCATCCCGTTGACGGCAAAAAACAGGCACCACACCTGGGTAACCTTGCGGGTATAGCGCACACCAGCCTCCGGTAAATCCGGGTCCTGCAAGCGGGCAAGTGATTCAATGATGGTGGGTGGTTGTGACAGGCTGGCACCAAACAGGATAAGCAACACCATATTCACCAGTACCGGGTAAAGCAGGACTCCCAGGTCAGAGCCTGTCAGCAGGGTAAAGCCGCTGGCGACAACAATCGCGCTGCCCCACAGGACCAGGTAGCGTCGTGGAAACCGATTGCCCAGCAGGCGGCTGCCCGCAGCCACAATCAGCAATAGGGCAACCCAGCGCGGGTCAAAGTATCGCAATCCCAGATAGATCAGCACGGGATATGTGGCAAACAGCAGGCCATACACCAGATTGCGCCATGGCCCCGGTGTGCGGAATGGAATGTTATCCATTCTCCAGCAGGTCTTCGACGGCGCTGACAATATCCCCTACGGTGCGAACATTTTTAAAATCTTCAGGGGCGATTTTTTTGCCGGTATAACTTTTCAGTTCAACGATCAGGTCTACCGCATCAATGCTGTCGATGTCGAGGTCGTCATACAGCTGCGCCTCTTCGTGCAGGTCATTGGGGTCCAGTTCGAACATGTCGCTCATCAGGCCCACCACGTGGCTGAAGATTTCATCGCGGGACTTCATTCTGGTTATCTCCCGTCAGTTCGATGGTTGCACACCAGTGTTGCGAGATCAGCAATACTGGCGAAATGGCGCTTGACGTCATCGGCCTCGGGGTTGAGCTTGATGCCGTAGCGCTTTTGCAGGGCAACGCCTATTTCCAGGGCATCAATGGAGTCCAACCCCAGCCCTTCGTTGAAAAGGGGCTCCGAGTCGCTGATATCCTCAATATTGATATCTTCCAGATCAAGGGTTTCAATGATCAGTGCTTTGAGTTCGTTGTGCAGGGCTTCAATGGCCATGTGCGTGGTTTTCCTCGGTAAAAAAGTGCTCCAGACAGCGGGTCAGATGTCTTGCCCCCTGAACAGCAGGACAGTCCAGAAATGGCGCAATGGCGATGTCGTCGTGGACCGAAAAGGACATGGTAAAAGGCCGTTCGGGGATATGATACCACTTGTGTTGCTTGCTCAAAGTGAGTGGGGTGCAGTGGATCACCACCGGAGTGATATTCACCTGGCAGCGTATTGCGACATTGGCGGCGCCGCGCTGAAACGATAGCGGCGTACCGGGGCGGGAGCGGGTTCCCTCGGGGAAAATCACCAGCACGGCTCCGGCCTTGAGCGAGGCGTCGGCGGCTTCCAGCAACTTGCCGCCCTGTTCGTTGGTGATATAGCCAGCCTGGGAGATCAGGCCTCGCATGGCGGGGTTGGCCAGCAACCGGCCTTTGACAATGCAATTGGCATCGGGCAAAAACGCCACCAAAAAGACCACGTCAATCAGCGTCGGGTGATTGGCCAGCACCAGCAGGCTGCGGCGGTTGAGTTTTTCCAGGCCCTCCGTTGTCCAGGTGAGGATGCCGAGAAAGCGCAGCAGGTAAACAAATCCCTTGAAAAGCCAGTGCACGATGCGACGCGCCCGCAAGCAACGCTGCTCCTCATTGCCAGGGATGAGGTACAGCACCGGCGTCGATATCAGCGGCACCACAACACCCCCGATACCGAACAGGGTAAAGGCCAGGGCAGTGGCAAACAGTCGCCACAGGTAGTTGATGTACTGAGCCAGGCTCATGACTGCCTGGCGATGTGATTGGTTTTGCGCACAGCCCACTGTCCGCCGTTGTGGAGAGTGGAAAAGGTATCACGGGTGGATGACAGGAATTCAACAAAGGCGAGCGGTGCAGTTTGTACCTTTGCACCTGTGTCGGCTTCATCGAGCAATTGCAACTCCAGGGCGAGACCCTGGTCGCGGGTTATCCTGAAACAGGTGGCATAGGGGGCCGGGACCTGTTCCTGCGGGCTGCGGTAAATTTCCGGCAGTGGTACATCGCAAAAGACGCACAAGACTGCCGGACAATCGTCGGAGAGCAGACCTGCAGCCTCGAGCAATACCGGTACCAATGGTTCTTCTCCGGCAGCGATACTGCTGATATTGGCGCTGATCAGTTGGTGGATGGAGATCACCCCGGCAATGGCATTGTGCACTGCGAGGCTGAAATTCATCGGCGACAAAGGCTCACCGCTGGCCTGCTCCTTCAACACGCTCAGAGTACGTTCAATATCGCCGTGGCGGGAGCAGTACACTACTGCCGGGTTGTCGCCTTCGCGCAGGTGGCGCAGCATTTCGCTGACACAGGCACGTCCCATGGGATTCAGCCTGCGCCGCAGCAGTGGCGGGATGATAGACACATCGGGTGATTGTGAAATCAGGATAGGGCTTTCAATACCGGGATTTTCACTGCCCAACACACCCAACGGGGCGCTGTCGGTAACAGCACTGGCCTGGGTTTGAGGCATGCCAGTGGCCAGAGATGTCCAACCTGACCAGCTGGAAACTGCAAAACTGATAGCCATCCCAGGCCCGCCCTTTTATTGTCGGATGTTGATCTGTTGGTCGCGAGCGGTGGACAGACTGTGGGTGTCCACCGCAGATTGTAGGTTGCAGGGTGCGGCCGGGATTCTAGCAGATCAACCCCTGGTCACAAGTGCTGCCATCCTGCCGCCAGTGAATTATGGAAAATATGTTAACCAGAAGCTAGACTGGCGCAGTCTACCGGACACAGGCATGGCGCCGCTGACTTTTACGAGAGCCTGCGGCGCCTATCATCAAACAAGGTAAGGAATCTGTCCCGTGCGCTACCACTCCAAAACCGCTTCCACCATTTCCAGAACAGCTTTTACCCTTTTCGCCTCAGTGCTTCTTGTCCTCAGCCATAGCGCACAAGCGCGGGACACTAAGCATCATTTCTCCATTGCCGATGCGCTGGCCTCGCCCGCCTACGAGGGCAAGCTGAACTCTGCCATCAAGTTGTACTTTGGCGATCAAACCTATCCAGCGCCCACCAGCAAACAGGGTGAATATGTCTCCAATAAAAAAACCAACGCGTTTGGCAAGTCTGATCTCAAGGCCTGCGAATGGGTTTTGTTGTCAGCCCTGATCAGCCTGCAGGAGCGCGCTGTGGCCGAAGGCGGCAACGCGGTGGTCAATATTCGCAGCTACTACAAGAAAAATGAATTCTCCAGCGCGACGCAGTATGAATGCCATGCTGGTGCCATTATGGCTGGGGTGGCGTTAATCGGTGATGTGGTGACTCTGCCCGAGTAATTTCCCGAAAAATTGCAGTACAAAGCCATGGGCATAGCGGCGGTTGCGATTGCCACGGATCTTGACAGCATCCCCGCCGCGCAGTTTGACAGGTGGTGCCAGAGCCTTTCAGCAACTGCCCAGGCCCGCGCCGCTGCCTTTGGTTCGGCGCGGCGCTACCGTCAATTTGTCGCTGGGCGGCATCTCTTGGCACAGTTGCTGGCCACGGGGCTTGAACAGGCTCCACAGGCAATTATCCTGCAACTCAGCGAGCACCCCGATGGCAGGCCGCGCCTGACAGGCAGTGATACCTATTGCAGTATTTCCCACAGCGGCTCGGCAGTGATGGCGGGATTCAGCCAGCTCGCACCCATCGGCGTGGATATTGAACAGCATCGACCACGGGGTTTTCAGCGCCTGGTGCGCGAATACTTCCATCCGGATGAATACCGCGCCTTTGAACATCTTGAAGCGGAGCAGCAGTCAAGCTGGTTCTACCGTCTGTGGACGCGCAAGGAGGCTGCCATAAAAGCCAGTGGCGAAGGCCTGACCCTGAAAAGTCTGCGAAAACCTGCCACATTCCCTGACGCTGGTTCAACGTGGGTGACTACATGCTGTCTGGATCAAGGCTGCCTGGATCATTTCACCCTGTCCATTGCCCACCTGTGCAGTCGTGAAGTCCTCCTTTACGACGGCAGCTTTAGCAAAGGGGAATTGCAGCCAATGCCGAACCTGCCGGGTTCTATCTGCTAGAATCCGCCCCCATGGACGTAACCACTCTGATCGACCCCCTCAATTCCGCCCAGCGCGAGGCTGTGACCCACACCGACAACCATTTGCTGGTGCTGGCGGGTGCCGGTAGCGGCAAGACCCGTGTGCTGGTGCACCGCATCGCCTGGCTGGTGCGGGTGGAGGGTATTTCTCCTCACGCCATTCTCGCGGTGACCTTTACCAACAAGTCGGCGCGGGAGATGCGCGAGCGCATCCACAACACACTGGGCATGTCGCCCCAGGGCATGTGGGTGGGCACTTTCCACGGGCTTGCCCACCGCCTGCTCAAGGCCCACTGGCACGATGCGGGCCTGCCGGAAAATTTCCAGATTCTCGATTCCGACGATCAGCTGCGGCTGATGAAGCGGGTCTACAACACCCTCGGCATCGACGATGGCCGCTGGCCAGTGCGTCAGGCGCAGTGGTTTATCAACGCCCAGAAAGACGAAGGCCTGCGGGCGCGCCATATCGAGCGCAGCGGCGATCCCTTCACCACCACCATGGTGCAGGTGTACACGGCCTACGAAGAGGCCTGCGAGCGCGGCGGCATGGTGGATTTTGCCGAACTGCTGCTGCGCGCCCACGAGCTGTGGCTCAACAAGCCGGAGCTGCTGGCCCACTACCAGCGGCGTTTTGCCCATATCCTGGTGGACGAATTTCAGGACACCAACGCCATCCAGTACGCCTGGCTGCGGATGCTGGCGGGCAGCAGCGCCATGGTCACGGCGGTGGGTGACGACGACCAGTCGATCTACGGCTGGCGCGGTGCTCGCATCGAGAACATCCAGAATTTCACCAGCCATTTTGCCGATGCAAAGGTGGTGCGGCTGGAGCAGAACTACCGCTCCAGCGCCATTATCCTCAAAGCCGCCAACGCCATGATCGCCCGCAACAGCGAGCGCCTGGGCAAGAACCTGTGGACCGAGGCGGCAGACGGCGAGCTTGTCTCCCTCTACTCTGCCTTCAACGAACACGACGAAGCGCGCTTTATCGCCGAGCGCATTCTCGACTGGGTGGCGAAGGGCAACCTGCGCAATGACTGCGCCATTCTCTACCGCTCCAATGCCCAGTCGCGAGTGCTCGAAGAGGCGCTGCTGCGCGAGCGAATCCCCTACCGCATTTACGGCGGCCAGCGTTTTTACGAGCGCCTGGAAATCCGCAACGCCCTCGCCTACCTGCGCCTGGTGGTCAATCCCCGCGACGATGCCGCCTTTGAGCGGGTGATCAACACCCCCACCCGTGGCATCGGCGACCGCACGCTGGAAATGCTGCGCCATCTGGCTCGCGAGGAAAACCTGCCCCTGTGGGATGCGCTGACCCTTGCCCTGCCCGATCTGCCTGGCCGCGCCGCCAACGCCCTCAAAGGTTTTGCCGAGCTGATTGTGGGATTGACGAACACCATCACAGAGCTGCCCATCCACGAGCAGGTAGACCATGTGCTCAGCCACACCGGCCTGCTGGAATTCCACCGCAAGGAAAAGGGCGAGCGCGGCCAGACCAGGGTGGACAACCTTGAGGAACTGGTGAGCGCCACCCGCAGTTATGAACCCCCGGATCGCGATCTGCCCGCCCTGCCCCAGTTTCTGGCTGAGGCGGCCCTGGATGCCGGCGACCAGCAGGCCGACAGTCACGAGGATGCGGTGCAGCTGATGACCCTGCACTCCGCCAAGGGACTGGAATTCCCCCTGGTGTTTATCGCCGGGATGGAAGAAAACCTCTTCCCCCACAAAATGTCTGCCGACGATCCCAATCGCCTTGAAGAGGAGCGTCGCCTGGCCTACGTGGGCATCACCCGCGCCATGCAAAAGCTCTATCTGACTTTTGCCGAATCGCGCCAACTGCACGGCAGCGAGAGCTGGAACGGGGTGTCGCGCTTTGTGCGGGATATCCCCTCCGAACTGGTCGAGGAAGTGCGGCTTGGCAATACGGTGGCGCGCCCCACCAGCTACGCCAGCAGTGGCACCGTCAAGCTCAGGGAGGATGGCGAGGGCACCGGTTTGCGCCTCGGCCAGCGGGTGATGCACAAAACCTTTGGCGAGGGCGTGGTCCTCAATGTGGAGGGCAACGGAGCCCAAGCCCGGGTACAGGTCAACTTTGTGGGTCCCGGGTCGAAATGGCTGGTGTTGCAGTATGCCAACCTCGAAGCGCTTTAGAGGCCGTTGCACGCTACACGTTTCACGTTGCACGTGGGCGCCAACTTCCAGGGCGCTGCCATTTCCCGCAGCAGCATCTGCTGGCAATCCCATGGACGCCGCAAGCCATGGGGGCAGCTCGGGAGCTGGGATACCACCCACGTGAAACGTGAAACTCAAAAATTGCTAACAAGATAAGGAGTGTGCAATGACGACAATAAAAACCCTGCCCGGCCTGCTGCTGATGGCGCTGGTTGCCCTGTTGCTGGCTGCCTGCGGTGCCGAGCAATCCGCCGATAGCGGCGCAGCGGCTGAAAAGGGCAAGACCTATAAATGGAAGCTGGTGATGACCTGGCCGAAAAATTATCCCGGCGTGGGGACTGGCCCGGAGGATTTCGCTAAACAGGTCGAGCGCATGAGTGCCGGTCGCCTCAAAATTCATGTCTACGGTGCCGGTGAGCTGGTACCGGCGCTGGAGGTGTTTGACGCCGTGTCCCAGGGCACTGCCGAGATGGGCCATGCCGCTCCCTACTACTGGAAGGGCAAGATCCCCTCCGCGCCGTTCTTCTCCAGCGTGCCGTTCGGTATGAACGCCACCGAGATGAACGCCTGGCTTCATAACGGCGGCGGCATGGAGATGTGGCGCGAGGCCTACGAACCTTTCAACCTCATTCCCTTTGCGGCGGGCAACACCGGGGTGCAGATGGCGGGCTGGTTCAATCGCGAGATCAACAGCGTGGATGACTTCAAGGGCCTGAAAATGCGCATCCCGGGCATAGGCGGCGAAGTGATTCACCATATCGGCGGTCAGTCCATCAATATCCCCGGTGGCGAGCTCTACACCTCCATGCAGACCGGTGTGATCGATGCCCTGGAGTGGGTCAGCCCCTACAACGATATCGCCTTCGGTTTCCACCAGGTGGCCAAATATTATTACTACCCTGGCTGGCAGGAGCCAGGCCCGACCCTGGAGCTGATGATCAACAAACAGGCCTACGAGTCGCTGCCGGATGACTTGCAGGCCATTGTCGAGGTGGCGGCGCGCGCCCTCAACCAGTCCATGCTCGATGAATATACTGCGCGCAATGCCAGCTCCCTGCGCGATCTGGTGGAAAAGCACGGTGTAGAGGTCAAGCCCTTGCCGAAGGCGGTGCTGGCTGACCTGAAGAAAATTTCTCACCAGGTGCTGGAAGAGATCGCCGCCAGCGATCCCATGGCGGGCAAGGTCTATGCCTCCCAGAAGGCTTTTATGGCGCAGACCATGAGCTACCAGGCCATCACCGAAGAAGCCTACGCGGAAGCCAGGCGCCCCTGATTACCGGACGTTTGATGACAAGCAAAAGCGGCCCTGCGGGGCCGCTTTTTTATGCTGGAGTCAAAATCTGAGGCTGCTTGCTGCGACATCCGGCAGGGATTCTGTGCGCTCAAGCACCTGGGGATTCAGGGCGTCAGCCAGGGCCAGATAGCGCTGCAGGTTGGTCCTGGCGGCGCTGCTGCCGGGATTGTGGGTAACCGGGTGATCGCTGGCAGCCAGTGTCCGCTCCAGCAGCTCTCCCTCCATGTGTTCGGCCAGCAATTCGTTGTCCTTGATGGCGCTGCGCAGAGTTTCAACGGCACTGTCGGCACTGCCAGCCAGCGACTGCGCTTTTAGCCAGCGCCGGGTTGCCCGCAGGGGTTTGACCACACTGCTGTGCCAGGGGTCAGATGCCGCGCACAATTGCTCGATGGCCTGGGGGGCCAGGGTGCCGTAGCGGTGGCCGCTCCACAGGCAGAAGAGGATAAGCATCACATCCAGTTGGTGTTGATCCTGCAGCCACAGACAGTTGTCAGCCACCCCTGCTTGCTCGTAAAGGTGATGGGCAAAATCAAGGAATTGGCGTTCAACGGCAGGCATGAATAATTCCGGCGGCTCGAAGGTGGCGGGCGCCCAAAGTGGAGCGGCGTAACGCTATGGTGGAATCAACCGTGGTGCAGTGCAAGGGCTGCGCACAGCCACAGGCAAGCTATACTCAATGGCCCCGGCAAATCATTGCCAGCGAGCTACAAGCAGTCAACCACACGCGATCAATTACAAGCAGTCAACCCAGCAGTCAACCAGGAGGTGACTTATGACGCTACGTATCGGCAGCCAGGCCCCGGATTTCAGCGCCGAGACCACTCAGGGCAGTATTGATTTTCACCAGTGGATCGGCGATCAGTGGGCGATCCTGTTTTCCCACCCCAAGGATTTTACCCCGGTGTGCACCACTGAACTTGGCTACATGGCCAGTCTCAAACCGGAGTTCGACAAGCGCAACTGCAAGATTATCGGCCTCAGTATCGATCCGGTGGACAATCATAAGCGCTGGTCCGAGGACATCGAGGCAACCCAGGGCCACGCTCCCAACTACCCGATGATCGGTGATACCGATCTGAATGTGGCCAAACTCTACGACATGTTGCCGGAGGCAGAGCCCGGGACTGCCGAGGGCCGAACGGCGGTCGATAACGCTACGGTGCGTTCGGTGTTTGTGATCGGCCCCGACAAAAAGATCAAGGCCATGCTCACCTATCCCATGAGCACCGGGCGCAATTTTGACGAGGTGCTGCGGATTCTGGATTCCTGCCAGCTCACCGCCAAACACCGGGTGGCGACGCCGGTGAACTGGCGCCAGGGCGAGGATGTGATCATTGTGCCTGCGGTGTCGGACGAGGAGGCAAAAAAGGCATTTCCCGACGGCTGGAAGGCGCCGCGCCCCTACCTGCGCATAGTGCCCCAACCAAAATAGTGCCGCAACCCAAGGGCTAACCTGTCCTGGTGGCGCTGGCTTGCAGGATCAGCGCCGCCAGAACATGGGTGAGAACAGCACCAGCACGGTGAAGATCTCCAGGCGGCCAAGGATCATCGCCACCGACAGCACCCACTTGGCAAAGTTGTTGATGTCACCAAAGTGGGCGGATACGGCGCCCAGGCCGGGACCCATATTGTTGAGGCTGGCTGCTGTGGCAGACCAGGCTGTGACATAGTCAAGCCCTGACGCCATCAGCACCAGCACGATCATGTAGAACACCGCCAGATAGACACCAAAGAACGCCCAGACCGCATCGGTGACGCGGGTGGGCACTGCCCAGTTGCGGATCTTCATGGAGAACACGCCGCTGGGGTGGACCAGGCGGCCAATCTCGCGCATCACCTGCTTGGTCATGATCAGCATTCTGCCCATCTTGACACCGCCAGTGGTCGACCCCACACAGCCGCCAAAAAACGACATCACCAGCAGGAAGAACGGCAAAAAGGTTGGCCAGGCACTGAAGTTATCGGTGGTGAACCCGGTGGAGGTCATGATAGAGACCAGCTGGAAAGTGCCGTGATACAGGCTTTTTTCAGCGGAATACATGCCAGTGAAATAGAGATAGGCGCAGACCACCACCGAGCAGCCCAGCAACGTCAGCAGGAAGGTTTTGGCTTCCGGGTTGCGCCAGTAATGGAACACCGTGCCGCGCACCCAGGCGTAGTAGTGCAGGCCAAAACTCATGGCCGAGACAGTCATGAAAAAGATACCAATCGCAATAATCAGATTGCTGTCGTAATAGCCCAGGCTGGCGTCGTAGTTGGCAAAGCCGCCGGTGGCAATGGTCGAAAAGCTGTGGGTAAGGGCATCGAAAAAAGTCATACCTGCAGCCCAGTACGCCAGGGTACAGACTGCATTGAGAAACACATAGATGATAAACAGCGCCTTGGCCGTCTCGGCAATGCGAGGGGTCATCTTGGTTTCCTTGGATGGCCCCACGTTCTCCGCCTTGTAGAGCTGCATGCCGCCAATGCCCAGCATCGGCATGATGGCAACGGCGATCACGACAATACCGATCCCGCCCAGAAAGTGCAGCTGCTGGCGGTAATAGAGAATGGATTTGGGCAGGAAATCCAGCCCGGTGATGACCGTGCCGCCGGAGGTGGTGATGGCCGAGACGGACTCAAAAATGGCGTCTGAAAAGGACAGGTGGACCTCATCCACCAGCATCAGCGGCAGGGTGCCGGTGAGGCCCAGCACCACCCAGAACAATACCGTGATGATAAAGCCGTCGCGGGTACGCAGCTCAACGGTGGCGCGGCTGAACGGCAGCCACATCACCAGGCCCAGGGAAAAGGTGATGGCAAAGGCGAGGAAAAATGCCTGCGAGGTGTGTTCCTGATAAATCACCGCCACCACAATGGGGATCAGCAGGGTAACGCTGAACACCATCAGGAACAGGCCGAGAATTCGTGACACGATGTTCGGATGCATGGCGGGCAATCCCTGGGGGTGAATTAGAAGAACGTGAAGCCGACCTGGAACAGGCGCTCAATATCCTTGACGCGGGTTTTGTCCACCACAAAGACAATCACATGGTCACCGCTTTCAATGATGGTGTTGCGGTGGGCGATGATCACCTCGCCATCGCGCTCCAGCGCCGCGAGAGTCGCCCCCGGTGGCGATTTGATCTGCTCAATGGTGCGCCCCACCACCTTCGAACTTTTGGCATCGCCATGGACAATGATTTCCAGCACCTCGGCGGCACCGCGACGCAGGGAGTGGACGTTCACCGCGCCGCTCTTGCGCACATGGGTCAGCAGCAGACTGGTGGTGGTCTGCTGGGGCGAGATGGCGATATCGATTTCGCCCCCCTGCATCAGGTTGGCGTACACCTGGTTCTGGATCAGGGTCATTACCTTGCGGGCGCCGAGGCGCTTGGCCAGCAGCGAGGCCATGATATTGACCTCGTCATCGTTGGTCAGGGCGAGGAACAAATCAGTTTTGTCGATGCTCTCTTCCAGCAGCAGATCCTGGTCGGTGGCGGAGCCGTTGAGCACCGTGGTGCGCTCCAGGCGTTCGGCGAGGAACTCGCAGCGCGACTTGGAAAATTCGATGATCTTGACGTTGTAGTCTTTCTCCAGGGCCTGGGACAGGCGGTAGCCGATATTGCCGCCGCCGGCAATGATGAGGCGCTTGTAGGGGTTTTCCAGCTGGCGCAGTTCGCCCATCACCTGGCGGATATTCTTTTTGGCGGCGATAAAGAACACTTCGTCGCCAGCCTCAATGACCGTGTCGCCCTCCGGCACGATGGACCTGTCCTTGCGGTAGATGGCCGCCACCCGGCAATCCACATTGGGCATGTGCTCGCGCAACGAGCGCAGCTGATGGCCCACCAGCGGACCGTCGTCATAGGCCCGCACTGCCACCAGCTGCATGACGCCATCGGCAAAATCCAGCACCTGCAGTGAACCGGGCTGGTCCACCAGGCGGTGGATATAGTCGGTGACCACCTGCTCGGGGGTGATCAGCACGTCCACCGGCAGGTGCTCGGGGCTGAACAGCTTGTCACGGTAGCGCGGCATGACATAGCTGCCAGCCCGGACGCGGGCGATCTTGGTGGGAGTCTTGAACAGCGAGTAGGCCACCTGGCAAGCGAGCATGTTGATTTCGTCACTGCTGGTGACAGCGACAATCATATCGGCATCCTCAATACCGGCACGAATCAGCGCGTCCGGATGGGAACCCATGCCCACGACGGTGCGGATATCGAGGCGATCCTGCAGTTCGCCCAGGCGATCGATGTCGATATCCACCACGGTGATATCGTTGGCCTCACTGGCCAGATGCTCCGCCAGTGTGCCGCCTACCTGACCCGCACCAACAATGATGATTTTCATAGCTGACCCTTATCCGCTTGATGTGCCGGTTGTTGCTCAGGTTGAAAGCTGCCGGTTTTTTCCAGCAGAGCAAAGTAAAAACCGTCATTGCCACCCGGCTGCGGCAGGCACTGGCGGCCTGCACTGGTGGCAATTCCCCAGGGTGCGGCAATCAGCACCTGGCGAGCATCGTGTTGCTTGTCGAGGAAAGCCAGCACGACCTGATCGTTTTCTGCGGGCAGCACGGAGCAGGTGGTATACAGCAAACGCCCACCCGGCTTGAGGGTACCCCACAGGGCGTCCAGCAGGCGCAACTGGATGGCGGCAAGTCTGTCAATGTCTTCCGGCTGGCGCAACAGTTTGATGTCCGGGTGGCGGCGGATAACACCGCTGGCGGAACAGGGGGCATCGAGCAGGATGCGGTCAAAAGCAGTGCCGTCCCACCACTTGTCGGTTGCGGCGGCATCGGCGGCAACCAGTGTCGCCTCCAGGCCCAGGCGGGCAAGATTGTCGGCAACCCGCTCCAGCCGCTCGGCATCCACATCCAGCGCCACGAGATCGGCCAGATCGGGCTGGTATTCCAGCAGATGACAGGTCTTGCCGCCGGGCGCGCTACAGGCGTCGAGGACACGCTCGCCCGCCTGGGGGGCCAGCAGTGGCGCGCACAGCTGTGCGGCTTCATCCTGCACACTGGCCCAACCCTCGGCAAAATGCGGCAGACGGTCTATGGTTGTCGCCTCGGCGAGGTAAATGCCATTGTCGGCAAAGGGTGCTGCCTGTGCGTCAATATTTTGCGCTGCCAGCAGTGCCAGATAATCAGCGCGGGTAGTTTTGCCCCTGTTGACCCGCAGGGTGAAGGGCGGTCGGGCGTTGTTGGCAGCAAACAGCTCTTCTACCTGGGCGGGCCAGGCGCTGGCAAGGGCGCTGCGCAGCCAGTCCGGGTGTGCGCTGGTAAAGGCCGGGTTGGCTTGGAGGCTGACTTCAAGGCTGTCGCGCTCGCGCAGGTAGCGGCGCAGGACGCCATTGGCCAGACCCTTGGCCCATGGGCGCTTGAGTGCCTGGCAGGCGGCTACGGTTTCGTTGACGGCGGCGTGGTCGGGGGTGCGCATCTCCCGCAACTGGTAGAGGCCGGCGGCAAGCAGCGCAGTAATTTCGGCATCCTTGGCCTTGAGGGGCTTGGCGAGCAATTCCCCCAGCAGCACATCGAGGGCTGGATACCAGCGCAGTGTGCCGTAGCACAGCTCCTGCAGGAGGCCGCGGTCGGCTGCATCAACCTGGGGCAGGAGGGCGGGCAGCAGGGTGTTGAGGGAAGCTTCGCCGCGCAGTACCGCAGCCAGAACCTTGGCGCAGGCCACCCGCACTTTCATGGGGTATTCCTGACGTTGGCCATGTCGATACTGTTCATGGAATGCTCTGGGTCATGGAATATCCCGGTGATGGCCGTCTGGAAAACAGGTAGGGGTCATAAGCCGCTGGTTTCCAGCTGAGAAAAGCGCTGGCCAACGGTAACAAAATGAGGGTTGCCGCGCAGGATATCTGCCACCGGAAGGCGCTTCTTGCCCGCCAGCTGGGCCTCGGTGATCAGCAGTGTTCCCTCCCCGCAGGCAACGCCGATGCCGCTGGCGTCGACAGAAAGAACGGTCCCCGACGCCGCGACAGCATTGGTCGCACTCAGTACTTCGGTCATCCAGATCCGCAGCGGCTGGTCATCGAGGCTGGTGAAGGCGACCGGAAAGGGATTAAAAGCGCGCACCTTGCGGTCAATGACCACTGCCGCCTGCTGCCAGTCGATGTCGGCTTCCTGCTTGCTGATCTTGCTGGCGTAGGTGGTGTGGCTGTCGTCCTGTTTTTCCGCGCGCAGGGCGTTGGCGCTGATAGCGTCGAGGGTTGCCAGCAGTGCCGGGGGGCCGAGCTGCGCCAGTTTGTCATGCAGGGAGCCGCCCGTTTCATCACTCTCAATGGTGCAGCTCACCCTGGCCAGCATATCGCCGGTATCGAGGCCGATATCCATCTGCATGATGGTGATGCCGGTTTCACGATCTCCCGCTTCGATGGCGCGCTGGATAGGCGCGGCGCCGCGCCAGCGCGGCAGCAGCGAGGCGTGAACATTGATACAGCCGTGGCGGGGAGTGGCCAGCACTGCCTCGGGCACCATCAGGCCATAGGCCACCACCACGAACAGGTCGGGCTGCAAATCGCGAATTTGCTGTTGTGATTCAGGGGGTTTGAGGCTGGCTGGTTGAAACACCGGCAATTGATGGGCGAGGGCCAGTTCCTTGACCGGGCTGGCGGCGAGCTTTTTGCCGCGCCCGGCAGGCCGGTCTGGCTGGGTAAAAACCCCGACTATCTGACAGCCATCGTCAATCAGCGCCTGCAGATGATGGGCGGCAAACTCGGGGGTGCCGCCAAAAATTACCCGTAAACCTGTGCGGGCAGGCGCTGTTGATGGCATTGCTGTTCCTCAGGCCTGCTGGCGCTGCAGTTTTTCGAGTTTCTGGCGGATACGCTGACGCTTGATGGGAGACAGATAGTCGACAAACAGCTTGCCTTCAAGGTGATCAAGCTCGTGCTGGATACACACGGCCAGCAAGCCGTCGGGCAGCAGTTCGAAGGGATTGCCATCGCGGTCGAGAGCGCGGACACGGATGCTGGCGGGGCGCGAGACGCTTTCGTAAAAGCCCGGTACGGAAAGGCAGCCCTCCTGATAATCCTGTGCGTCGTCGCCAATCACCTCGACTTCCGGGTTGATAAAGACCATGGGCTGGTTGCGCTCGTCGGAAATATCCATCACCACCACCCGTTCGTGGACGTTTACCTGGGTGGCGGCCAGGCCGATACCGGGGGCGTCGTACATGGTTTCGAACATGTCATCGACCAGCTGGCGGATGCGCTCGTCCACGGCGGAGACGGGCTTTGCCCTGGTGCGCAGTCGGGGGTCGGGGAATTCGAGGATTGTGAGAATGGCCATAGTCTTTGCAACAGATTTCTAGCAAAATGGCATGAACCACTGCTAACATTGGATTTCAAAAGGATTTGCTCTGGCCACCGGAGCCGGAGCGTGGATATAAAAACACAGCTTCACGTGGCTGAAAGTATACATCATTGGGGAAAAGCAGACAGGACGAGTCACCATGAAAAAAATCCTACTTACTCTCATGGCCGCATGGCTCAGTGTGGCGGTGGCATTCGCCGCCGAACCGTCCTTCAGGGATGACGTGCCGGAACGCTACACCGTCAAGGAAGGAGACACCCTGTGGGACATCTCCGCCATGTTTTTGCAGGATCCCTGGTTGTGGCCCGAGATCTGGGAGGCCAATCCCCAGATCCCCAATCCCCACCTGATCTACCCCGGCGATGTTATCGCCATGGTCTATGTCGATGGCAAGCCGCGCCTCACCATTGAGCGCAATGGCGTTTCATCAGGTTCCGCCGCTGCAAACCGGGCAGCACCTGCGCGCAGTGCCGATGGGCGTACCGTTGTGCTGACGCCGAGCATCAAGAAAGTGCCCAATGACCGGGCGATCCCCGCCCTGCCACTCGATGCCATCAACAATTTCCTGACCCGCATTCGCCTTGTGGCGGAAGGTGAGCTCGAATCCGCACCCTATGTAGTGGCCGGTCATGAGAAAAAACTGATTGGCGGTGAAGGCGATGATTTCTATGTGCGCGGGGCGCTGCAACCCGGTGTCGATTTTTATGGCATCTATCGCAAGGGTGACCCCTATATCGACAAGGAGACCAAGGAGTTGCTTGGCCTTAAGGCCGAGGACATCGGCTCCGGCCAGGTTAAGAAGGTTGATGGCGAAGTGGCTACCATTGCCGCCACCCGCAGCGTTCGTGAGATTCGCATCGGCGATCGGCTGTTGCCCCACGAGGAGCGTCGTCTGGATTCGGCCTTCTTCCCGGTTGCTCCCGATGCGGATGTAAAGGGCAAGATCATTTCCGTTGAAGGCGGTGTTACCCAGGTGGGTTACCTCGATGTGGTCGCCATCAATCGCGGTGAACGCGACGGGCTCGAAGTGGGCAATTTGCTGGGTATTTTCAAGGCGGGTGAACAGGTCCAGGACCGGGTGGCGGGCGATCTGATCACCTTGCCCTCCGAGCGCGCCGGAATGCTGATGGTGTTCCGCGCCTACGAAAAAATGAGTTTTGGTCTGGTGCTTCACGCCGACCGCCCGCTGGCGGTTGATGACGAGGTGGCCAACCCTTGAGGCTGCGCGACTAAACAGTTGAAATAACATAACCCCGGCCTGTGCCGGGGTTCGTTTTCCAGGGAGGGAAAATGGTGTCAGAGCGGCAGTGTGCGTTACAGATTTTGTGTCTGCCTGGAATCACCCCGGCGCTGATGGGCGCCATTTACCAGCGGTTTGGCAGCTTTGCCGCATTTCTCTCTGCACAGCGGGGAAACGCACCTGCTGCCCTTGACTCACTCCTGCGTTGCTACGACAAAAATCCCGCTCTCTACCAGCAGCAGGCAGATGCGCTTGCCGATCAGCTGGAGCAGCAGGGCATTATTCCTCTGGCGATCAGCGAGGACGATTACCCCGCACTGCTGCGGGAAATCAATCGGCCGCCACCACTCCTCTATGTGACAGGCTCGCTGCCCCAACTCAGCCTGCCCCAGATTGCCATTGTCGGCAGCCGTCGCGCCAGTCGCGGCGCCCTGGAGGATGCCAGGGCATTTGCCGCCGATCTGGCGGCATCAGGCTTCGCGGTCACCAGCGGCCTGGCGCTGGGTATTGACGGTGCCGCCCACCGCGGCGCACTGGCTACGGGCACAACCATTGCGGTGGTGGGCACCGGTCTCGATGTGATGTATCCGCGCCAGCACGCCGCGTTGCGGGATGAGATCCTCGCCACGGGCGGCGCCATTGTCAGCGAGTTTCCCCTCGGCTTTGGGGTGCGGGCGGAAAACTTCCCCCAGCGCAACCGCATCATCAGCGGCTTAAGCCTGGGCGTACTGGTGGTGGAAGCGGCCCTGCGCAGTGGCTCGCTGATTACCGCGCGGCTCGCCATGGAGCAGGGGCGGGAAGTGTTTGCCGTGCCAGGGTCGATCCATAACCCCCAGGTCAAGGGCTGCCACCAGCTGATCCGGGAGGGCGCGATGCTGGTGGAAACCTCCCTGGATATCGTCAGCCAGCTCGGTGGTATGCTGGCCTACAAGGTTGAAGAAGCCGCTGTTGGCAGGAGTGAATTGCCAGCCGGGGAAGCGGCAGTGCTCGCCGCCATGGGCTTTGATCCGGTGGATATGGACACCCTGCTGGCAAGGGTGGGTATGGAGGTGCCACAGCTTGCGGCTTTACTGCTGAATCTGGAACTGCTCGGGCGGGTGGAAAACCGGGGTGGCAGTTATCTGCGGATTCGCTGATTGGCTGTTCCGCCTTCCATCGCCCCACTGATTGCGGTAGCCTCTGCGCCGTTTTCCACCCACGGATTATCCTTCGACGGCTTTGGGTCAGACTCCCGGGCTGGATTGAGTAGCAGAGAGTAAAATCAGATGACCCTGAACTGGGCCCGCCATCCCCGCATCCAGCGCGCCGCCGCGGTCATCCGCAGCGGCGGAGTGGTGGCCTATCCAACCGAAGCAGTCTGGGGCCTGGGTTGTGACCCGCTCAATCGTGGGGCTATGGACGAGATTTTGCGCCTCAAGGGTCGCGCCGAACGCAAGGGCGTAATCCTGATTGCCAGCAGTGCAGATCAGGCGCGACCCTTTGTGGGCGATTTGACCGATACTGAGTGGGACCGGCTCGTGCAACCAATGCCATCCCCGGTGACCTGGGTAGTGCCAGCCAGTGATTACGCGCCTGTCTGGATCACCGGTGGTCGCGCCACCCTGGCGCTGCGGATTACTCGCCACCCGGTGGCAGCTGCCCTGTGCCGGGCCTTTGGCGCACCGCTGGTGTCCACCTCGGCCAACCCGCAGGGCTTGCCACCGGCCCGCAACGCCCTCAAAGTGCGCTGTTATTTTGCCGAACAACTGGCGGATATCACTCCGGGTGCCGTGGGTGCGGCCACCAGGCCGAGCCAGATTCGCGATATCCGCAGTGGTCAAATCCTGCGCCCAGGAGACTGAACAAGCATGAACAAACACGACGTCAAAGCCTACCTGCTCAAGCTACAGGATCAGATTTGCACTGACCTGGCTGCAGAGGATGGCGGCGCTGAATTCCGTGAAGACAACTGGGACCGCGCTGGCGGAGGGGGAGGCCGAACCCGGGTGATGGCCAACGGTGCTGTGATTGAAAAGGGCGGGGTAAACTTTTCCCATGTGTATGGCACCCGGCTGCCACCCTCCGCTACCGCCGCCCGCCCGGAGCTGGCGGGGCGCTCCTTCGAGGCGATGGGAGTCTCCCTGGTGATTCACCCGCACAACCCCTATGTGCCCACCTCCCACGCCAATGTGCGGTTTTTTATTGCCGAGCAGGAAGGCCAGGAGCCGGTGTGGTGGTTTGGCGGCGGTTATGACCTGACCCCCTATTACCCCTTTGAAGAGGACTGCCGCCACTGGCACCAGACTGCCAAGGCAGCCTGTGATCCGTACGGAGAGACTGTTTATCCGCGCTTTAAAAAATGGTGCGACGACTACTTTTACCTCAAGCACCGCAATGAAACCCGCGGTGTGGGCGGGCTGTTTTTTGACGACTTCAGCGACCTGGGTTTTGACGACAGTTTTGCCTTTATGCGCGCCGTGGGCGATAGCTACACCCAAGCTTACCGGCCTATCATAGCGCGCCGCAAGACTATGGTCTGGGGTGAACGGGAGCGGGATTTCCAGCTCTACCGCCGCGGTCGCTATGTGGAATTTAACCTGGTCTACGACCGCGGCACCCTGTTCGGATTGCAAACTGGCGGGCGCACCGAGTCCATCCTGATGTCGCTGCCGCCCCTGGCGCGCTGGGATTACGACTGGAATCCCGAGCCGGGCTCTGCCGAGGCGGAACTCTACGAGCGTTACCTGTCGCCCCGCGACTGGGTATGAGGCAGGACTCGAATATGACTGACCGCTATGCCGTGTTTGGCAACCCCATCGCCCACTCGAAGTCACCGCAAATCCACAGCCTGTTTGCCGCGCAAACCGGGCAGGATCTGGTGTACGAGCGCCAGCTGGTGGAAGCGGGCGGTTTTGCTGGCGCGGCAGATACTTTTTTCAGTGCAGGTGGCAAGGGTCTGAATATCACCGTGCCTTTCAAACTCGATGCCTTTGCCTATGCCCGTCAGCTCACACCCCGCGCGCGCAGCGCCGCTGCGGTGAATACCCTGGCATTACAGGCGGATGGGTTGGTGCTCGGTGACAACACCGATGGCGCAGGGCTGGTGGGGGATATGCGTCACAATCTGCACTGGTCCTTGCAGGGCAAGCGGATTCTGGTGCTGGGGGCCGGCGGGGCGGTGCGCGGGGTGTTGGCGCCCTTGCTGACAGAGCTTCCGTCCACCATCACCATTGCCAACCGCACGGTGGAGAAAGCCGCAGAGCTGGCCACAGCATTTGGCGATCTCGGGTCAGTGGATGGCTGCGGCTTTGCGGAGCTGGATGGTCGAATCTTTGACCTGGTGATCAATGGCACCAGCGCCAGTCTGGCTGGCGATCTGCCTCCTCTGCCGCAGGACATACTCGCGCCCGGTTGCTGCTGTTACGACATGATGTATGGCAGCAAGCCGACAGTGTTTATGGCCTGGGCCAGCAATCAGGGTGCCGCCCATGTGGCGGATGGTCTGGGGATGCTGGTGGAGCAGGCCGCCGAGGCGTTTTACCTGTGGCGGGGAGTGCGGCCGGAGACTGCGCCGGTTATTGCAGAGTTGCGCGGAGCAGGGACGTCTGAAGTCTGAAGTCGGACGCAAAAACTTAACAGCCAAACCGCTTTGTGGCGGATGGTTGGCGATTGCGGAACTTCGAACAGCCCGTCAGTCTCCAGCTTCAGACTTCAGACCTGCACTCGCCTCCGCCAAATACTGATCCTTCAATTTCACATAATTGGCTGGTGAATAGGTAAAGAAGCGGCGTTCGGAATCCTTCAGTGGACGGGCCTGCTTACAGGGATTGCCCACATAGACATGGCCACTTTCCAGCGTCTTGCCCGGTGGCACTACGCAGCCCGCACCGATAATCACTTCATCCTCGATAATGGCGCCGTCGTTGATGATAGCGCCGTTGCCGACCAGTATGCGGTTGCCCAGGGTGCAGCCGTGCAGCAGGGCGCGGTGGCCGATTACCACATCGTCGCCGATGGTCAGCGGGTAGCCGCCGGGATTGAAGTCGCTGGCGTGGGTGATGTGCAGCACGGCGTTGTCCTGCACATTGGAGCGATTGCCGATGCGGATGCGGTGCATATCGCCGCGAATCACCGCGCCGGGCCACACGGACACATCATCCCCCAGCACCACATCGCCAATCACAGTGGCGGCGGGGTCGACATAGACTCTGTTGCCCAGCGTTGGGCTGATGCCTTTGAAAGAGCGGATGGAATGCTGGGCCATGGCTGGGTACCTGTGTTGAAAAGTCGAGAGGCCTTAATAAGGACGGCTATAATAGCCCTCCGCAGTGTTGAATCAAGAGTGAATGCCGTGACAGTGATCAAACGTTTTGTCGCCGGGGCCGTGTGCCCGAAGTGCGCGGCCATGGACCGTATCGTCATGTACAGTGATGACGAGAAGCAATACCGGGAGTGTGTCAGTTGTGGTTACAAGGATGAAATGCGTTTTGTGACGCCGCCGCGCGAACTGGAAACCCGGGTCAATACCACGGCGGAGCAGCGCCAGCAGGAAGTGCGGCCTGTGCGCCTGATGGACCCATTGAAGGACAGCAAGCACTAACAGCCGCGGACAGAGAGAGCGTCAAGCAGTCAGTGTCAGTGAACGGAAGGCGTGGCAAAAACCCCAAGCCGCAACATATCGCCCCCCAGGCAGTCTCGCAGGCAGGGCCAGCGCTGGAGTATTTCGGAAAGATGGGGAATGCTGGTCTCGCGAGTGCTGCCAGACTGTGGACTGCCCCACTGGGCGATCAGCTCGGCGGCAATCAGGCGCACGGCCTCGTCCAGCTGGTTGGCGAAGCTCTCGCCGATCAGCTGGTGAACAACAAGGTTTGAGCCAGTGGTATCCAGTGGCAGTAATGCCCGGCCCCTGGAGAGCAGATGGTAATCGTTGATCTCTTCTACCAGTCGCAGCGCCATATAAGCGGTGTTCATGGCGCCGTTGAGGCCGTTGTGTCCCAGCAGCAGTTGCGGCGGGCTGACGAAAAACTCCACGCAGCGGTCGATAACGGTTTCAGCCACATCATCTGTACTTTGCTGGCGCGAAATGTCCCACATCGCGTCGAGGACATCGGGTAACCGCCCCACGTAGCGCTCGACAAAATCCAGCAGGTAAATGGCCGGGTTGGGTGCATTGACACGGATAGTGCTGTGTAGACTCTGCAGGCGGCTACGCAGCAGCCAAGCGAGTTCGCTGGTGCGATGCTCGTGGTCGATGCATTGGTCGATGATGGTGCGCATGTAGACGGTATCCATGGTTGAAAGCTAGACGCTGGCTGCAAAATTGCAAAGAACCAAACTGCATAAGCCGCCAGGGTTTCGGAGCCGGCCTTCAGTCGCCACCACTTTTCAACCTTCGGGTCAAGCAGCAAAGGCCTTGTTTTATGGCACTTAACCGACGATGTTGGCGTGACGCCTCAGGTTTCCTTCTGCTATACTCGCCGCCCTGCCCGGGGAGGCAGCGCCAGTGCGCGCCGAATTTTTCTCCGGGCTGAATAATTTCCAGAACTCAACACGGAGAAACCGGGCGATGCGACCAAACGTCAAGCAGCTTTTTCTGCGCGCGCTTGCTCTTTTTATGCTGTCTCCCCTCGCCTTCGCCGCCCAGGCTGAAGCTGAAGGTAGTTCATGGCTGAAAGGGCTGAACATGACGCAGGGCGTCACGGAAGTGAGCCGACAAATCTATGATCTGCACATGCTGATTTTCTGGGTGTGCGTGGTCATCGGTGTGATCGTATTCGCTGTCATGTTTTACAGCATGATCGTGCACCGCAAATCGAAGGGCTATAAAGCTGCCAATTTCCATGAGAGCACCTCGGTGGAGATCGCCTGGACCGTGGTCCCGGCCCTGATCCTCATTGTGATGGCCATTCCAGCCACCAGTGCCCTCATCAACCTCTACGACACCTCCGAAGCAGAGCTGGATATCAAGGTTACCGGCTATCAGTGGAAGTGGCAGTACGAGTATCTCGGTGAAGATGTTCAGTTCATGAGCGAAATCGCCACCCCTGAGGCGGAAATTTACAATCAGGAAGACAAGGGCGAGTTCTATCTGGCCCAGGTGAACAATCCCCTGGTGATTCCCGTCGACACCAAGGTGCGCTTTTTGATCACCGCCAAGGATGTGATCCACTCCTGGTGGATGACCGATTTCGGCGTCAAAAAAGATGCGATTCCCGGTTTTATCAATGAAACCTGGGCCAAGGTTGAAAAAACGGGTGTCTACCGCGGCTACTGCACCGAGTTGTGCGGCCAGGGTCACGCCTTTATGCCGATCGTGGTGAACGTCGTCGAGAAGGACGAATACGCCCAGTGGATTGCCGACAAGAAGCAAGCGGCTGCTGCCATGCGTGAGCTGGCCTCCAAGGAGTTCACCATGGATGAACTGATGGAGCGCGGTGAGGCAGTCTACAACCAGTCCTGCGCTTCCTGCCACCAGGCCAACGGTGAGGGGATTCCCGGTGTATTCCCGGCCATGAAAGGCGGTGCCATCACCACCGGCCCGGTCGAGGGCCACCTGGATATCGTGGTCAATGGCAAGGGCGGCACAGCCATGCAGGCCTTCGGTGCACAGCTCTCCGAGGTTGATCTCGCCGCTGTGATCACTTACGAGCGCAACGCCTGGGGCAACAATCTTGGCGACGTGGTGCAACCCGTCGACGTTCTTACATTCAAGCAAGGCCAATAAGGGAGGTTTACGTCATGGCACATGGTCCCTCTAAAGGTATTGGCCGCTGGCTCTTTACCACAAACCACAAAGACATCGGCACGATGTATCTGTGGTTCAGTTT
This sequence comes from Gammaproteobacteria bacterium BRH_c0, assembly GCA_000961645.1. Classification (GTDB taxonomy): domain Bacteria; phylum Pseudomonadota; class Gammaproteobacteria; order Pseudomonadales; family Porticoccaceae; genus NAT127. Next base: position 49,985 of record LADM01000021.1, read on the forward strand.
TGCAATGTTTCTGCTCGGTGGCTTCTTTGCGATGGTGATCCGCGCCGAGCTGTTCCAGCCCGGCATGCAGATTATCCGCCCTGAGTTCTTCAACCAGATGACCACCATGCACGGTCTGGTGATGGTGTTCGGTGCCATTATGCCGGCCTTTGTGGGGCTGGCTAACTGGATGATTCCCCTGCAGATTGGCGCCCCGGATATGGCGCTGCCGCGGATGAACAACCTGAGCTTCTGGATTCTGCCTTTTGCCTTTGCGATCCTCGCTTCGACCCTGTTTATGGAAGGTGGTGCGCCCAACTTCGGCTGGACGTTCTATGCCCCGCTCTCCACGACCTATGCACCGCCGTCGGTCAACTACTTTATCTTCGGCGTGCATATCATGGGTGCGTCCTCGATCATGGGTTCCATCAATATCGTTGCCACGGTGCTCAATATGCGCGCACCTGGCATGACACTGATGAAAATGCCCCTCTTCGTGTGGACCTGGCTGATCACTGCATTCCTGCTGATTGCGGTCATGCCGGTACTGGCGGGTGCGGTCACCATGATGCTGATGGATATCAACTTCGGTACCAGCTTCTTTGACGCCGCTGGTGGCGGTGACCCGGTTCTGTTCCAGCACGTGTTCTGGTTCTTCGGTCACCCCGAGGTGTATATCATCATCCTGCCAGCCTTCGGTGTGATCTCCGCGATCATCCCCACCTTCAGCCGCAAGCCGCTGTTTGGCTATTCATCCATGGTGTATGCAACCGCAGCGATCGCGTTCCTGTCATTCATCGTCTGGGCGCACCACATGTTCACCGTGGGGATGCCGCTTACCGGCGAGCTGTACTTTATGTACGCCACCATGCTGATTGCGGTACCGACTGGCGTAAAAGTGTTCAACTGGATCAGCACCATGTTCCAGGGCGCGATGACCTTTGAAACACCGATGCTGTTCTCGATCGCGTTCGTGATCCTGTTTACCATCGGTGGTTTCACCGGTCTGATGCTGTCCATTGCGCCGTCCGATATCCAGTACCACGACACCTACTTTGTGGTGGCTCACTTCCACTACGTGATGGTGGCCGGTGCGGTGTTCTCCGGTACGGCGGCGGTGTACTACTGGCTGCCCAAGTGGTGCGGCAAGATGTACAACGAAACCATGGGCAAGCTGCAGTTCTGGATTGCCTTTATCGCCTTCAACATCACCTTCTTCCCGCAGCACTTCCTGGGTCTGGCCGGCATGCCCCGTCGCTATGCTGACTACTCCCTGCAGTTTGCTGACTGGAACATGGTGTCGAGCATCGGCGCCTTTGTTTACGGTGCTGCGCAGTTGCTGTTCCTCTACAATGTGATTCACACCATTGTGGCCGGCAAGCCGGTGAGCGAGCCGAAAACCTGGGAAGGTGCAGAAGGCCTGGAGTGGACAGTGGCAACACCCGCTCCTTACCACACGTTCTCAACGCCGCCTGAAGTCAAGTAAGAGGTTTGGAGGGATAACCGACATGACGATGAGCTCGATTCGCAAAACCTATATCAAATCTATAGGCGGTGCTATCGTCATGTTTGCTTTCGCCATCTTTGTCATGCCGCCACTGTATGACCTGTTCTGCGAAGTAACAGGCATCGGCGGCAAGACCAGTGGCCGCTATGAGGCAGACATTGCCGGGGTGGATGAGAGCAGAACCGTGCGAGTGCAGTTCGTCGCCACCAACAATGCCGAGATGGACTGGGATTTCAAGCCAACGGTTTTTGAAGTCAAGGTGCATCCCGGTCAGCCCACGCCAGTGACGTTTTATGCCAAAAACACCACTGACAGGGATATGGTGGCCCAGGCGATTCCGAACGTGGTACCCAACAATGCGGCACAGTACTTTCACAAAACCGAGTGTTTCTGCTTTAACCAGCAGCCATTGACGGCAGGTGAAGAGGCGGAGTTGCCGCTGGTGTTTATTGTCGACAAGGATTTACCCCGTACCGTTAACACCATTACCTTGTCCTACACTCTGTTTGATGTGACAGATCGCTTCGCCGGTAAAGTGGTACAACTGAACTGAAAGAACCTCGCTGATTAAGCTGCACCCAACGTTAATAGAACTGAACCAATAGAAGTAGCGCGCCCCCGGGCGTCAATGCGGAGAATCACAATGGCAACTGATAGCAATTATTATGTTCCCGAGCAGAGCAAGCTGCCGATCATCATGGCGGCGGGCCTGGGTTTGGTGGCGGTGGGCGCTGCGTCCTGGGTCGGGGGTGGTTCTGCGATGATGTTCCTGGCCGGTTCCCTGGTGCTCGGCCTCACCTTCTATTCGTGGTTCAGCACAGTCATTCGTGAAAATATGGCTGGCATGAACAGTGAGCAGCTGAAGCGTTCCTATGTGTGGGGCATCAGCTGGTTCATTTTTTCCGAGGTGATGTTCTTCGCCGCCTTTTTTGGCGCCCTGTTTTACGTCAGGATGCTGGCGGTGCCCTGGCTGGGCAGCGAGCTTGAGTCGGACCTGCTGTGGAATGGTTTTGAAGCCGCCTGGCCGCTGATGACCACGCCGGATATGGCTGTTGCCGGTGACGCCGCCAAATTCAAAGGCCCAGAAGCTCTTGTGGACCCCTGGCACCTGCCCCTCTACAACACTATTATCCTGTTGACTTCCAGCATCACGGTCCACTTTGCCCATACGGCCCTCAAAAAAGACAACCGCAAAGGCTTCAACACCTGGCTGGCAATCACCGTTGCACTGGGCGTGCTGTTTTTGTTCTTCCAGGTGGAAGAATATATTGAGGCCTACCAGGAGCTCGGCCTGACTCTTGAGTCCGGGATCTACGGTACGACCTTCTTCCTGCTCACCGGTTTCCACGGCGCCCACGTAACCCTCGGCACCTTTATGCTGTTTATCCAGTTGCTGCGGGGCTTGAAAGGGCACTTTACTCACGACGACGCCTTCGGTTTCGAAGCCTCCTCCTGGTACTGGCACTTTGTTGACGTGGTATGGGTCGGTCTGTTTATCTTTGTTTACGTTCTGGGTTCCTGATCCCGGCTCGCGAACTTGGCAAAAGGGACAGCAAAAAAATGGCCAGGAAGGTTCCTGGCCATTTTGTTATTCAGGGTTTGCCCGAGCGGGTCTGGTGACAGCTGCTTGGCTCACTCATCGCCACTACTGATTGGCGCTACCTGTTCGGGGTGGAGTTGACGGTCCCAGGGAGCGGTGCTGCGGAGCTTGCCACTGGCAAACCCGTAGACGATGGTAGCCACCAGCAGTGATGCCAGGGTCACCCTGACACCCAGGGCATAGAGTGTCCTGCGCCGGGAGTTCCCCACATCCTTCATGAGAAAATACAGGCCGCTACTCAGGCTCGCCAGTACGGCCAAAAACAGTATGACAATGATGAACTTCAGCAACATGGGTTATCTGTCTCGCGTCAAAAGGGTGATTTAATCACAGATGGATGACGCAACGAAGCAATCAGGCAAAGTCGCCTTTCACTGGCAGCCCAATGGCAGGATCCTGCTGTTTGTGGTGATTTTCCTGCCCCTGACCATCTTCCTGGGATTCTGGCAGCTGGGTCGCGCCGATGAAAAACAGGCGCTGTTGGAGGAATCCACCCTGCGCCAGCAGTCCGCGCCCGTAGCGTTGGAGACAGTTGATCTCGCCGCCGCTAACCAGTATCGCCCGGTTGTCGCTGTTGGCCGCTTCGACAATGACCACTCTGTCCTGCTCGACAACCGCGTGCGTCGCGGTCAGGCGGGTTATGAAGTCATCACCCCTTTCCAGCTGAGCCCATCAGGTGCCTGGGTGATGGTCAATCGCGGCTGGATTGAAGCCAATGCCAGCCGCAACAAGCTGCCGGACATTGACGTTGTTGATGGCTTGATTACCCTCAATGGCTACCTGTACTCCTCCCCCGGCAAGCCCTTTACCCTGGGTGAGGAACAGTGGCGCAGCAGCTGGCCGCAGGTTCTGCAAAATCTCGATATGCCCCTGCTGGGGGAAAAGCTGGGTATTGCCGTTGCACCTGTCAGTTTGCGCTTGCAGGAGAACTCCCCCGCTGCCTACGAGGTCGGCTGGGAGGTGGTCAATGTGCAACCGCAAAAGCATGTGGGCTATGCGGTGCAATGGTTTGCCATGGCAGTTGCGCTGGCCATTCTTGCCCTTTTCGCCAATTCCAACTTGAGTGCGCTGATGGCGCGCCGCAGGAGATAAAACCGGATGAGTAACGCTCAGAATCCCTCACGCTTTACGGCGCCACTGCAGGTGGTGTTGATGCTGGTCATCGTCATTGCCACCATTGTTGCCGGTTTTGTGATGATGCCGTCGAACAAGGAAGAGGAGGCATCGCTGCTGGGCAGGCTCGGTACCACCAATCACGGCACGCTGCTGATCCCGGTCAGGGATATAGCCCAGCTTCAGCTGCTGGATGAGTCAGGCAACCCCTGGCGCTGGGATGAGCACAAGGCAAAGTGGCGCATGCTGATTCCCTCCGGCAGTCGCTGCGAGCAGGAGTGCCAGGAGCTGCTCTACGTGACCCGCCAGACGCACCTGCTGCTGGGCAAAAACACCGGGCGCTTCGAGCGCATCTATCTGAATCTTGATGCCACGATTGATCCGCAAACCAGCGAGTATTTCGAAAAGGAACAGCCTTACCTGAAAATCCTCAACACGGATAGCGCAGGGTTTGGCCGCTGGCTGGCCGACAGCAATCTGTCCTGGCAAGAGGGTACAATGGTGGCCGTGCTGGTGGATCCGGCCGGGCAAGCCATGATGTTCTATACGCCGGGCCAGCCGGGCACCCATTTACTCGAAGACCTCAGTCACCTGCTCAGATATTCCGCCGATTGATATATCCATTTAACCTCCTTCAGGATCACTGACAGGATTAGGGAGATCATTAACATGGCCTTGTTCAATAGACCATCCCTGCGCAAGCCCGGGTTTAACCTGACCCTGATTGCGTTCTGTTTCGCCATGATTGTGGTGGTGCTGGGCGCTTTCACGCGCCTCTCGGACGCCGGTCTCGGCTGCCCCGACTGGCCCGGTTGCTATGGCCATCTGCTGTGGCCGATTCAGGAACACAATGTGGCCAGGGCCAACGAAGCCTGGCCCGACATGCCGGTGGATCACGCCAAAACCTGGCCGGAGATGGTGCACCGCTATTTTGCCGGCATCCTCGGGGTGCTGATCGTGCTGCTGGCCGCCAAGGCCTGGAAGATGCGCGAAGAGCCCACCTACCCCTTCCGCCTGCCGATATTCCTGTTGTTTCTGGTGGTGTGGCAGGCGCTGTTTGGCATGTGGACCGTCACCCTCAAATTGTGGCCGCAGATTGTTACCCTGCACCTGCTGGGGGGTATGAGCATCCTGTCGTTGCTGTGGCTATTGCTGTTGCGGCTCGATAACCAGAGCTGGCAGCTGCCCACAACGCTCTACGAAAAAACCCGGCGGCTGCGGCCCTGGGTGCTGCTCGGCATCGCCATCGTGGTGTGCCAGATCATGCTGGGCGGCTGGACCAGCTCCAACTATGCCGCCTATGCCTGTCACGATTTCCCCACCTGCCACGGTGAGTGGTGGCCAGCCATGGATGTCGCCCGCGGTTTTGATATTTTCCAGACCATCGGCCCCAACTACCTGGGTGGCCAGCTGGAAAGTGACGCCCGGGTGGCGATCCACTTCAGCCACCGCCTTGGCGCCATCGTAGTGGCAGTGTATCTGCTGGCCCTGAGCTTGCGACTCTACAGCCTGGGGCACCGGGGGTTAAAAACCATGGCGTCAGTGGTGCTGGCTGCCCTGGTGCTGCAGATCGGGCTGGGTATCAGCAATGTGCTGCTGCAGATCCCCCTGTCTGTCGCTGTACTCCACAACGCCGGTGGCGGCCTGCTGCTGCTGACCCTGATCACCCTCGCCTGTCGATTGTGGATGGCGCAGGGGGAGGAAAATCCACAGTGACCGATATAGCGCAAAGCCACAAAGCCACCTGGCGGGATTATCTCGAACTCACCAAGCCCAACGTAGTGGCGCTGATGATTCTCACCGCCCTGATCGGTATGTTCCTGGCCGTGCCGGGCATGGTGCCCCTCGATGTGCTGGTGTGGGGCAATCTGGGTATCGCATTGTGTGCGGGGTCCGCCGCCACGGTGAATCATCTGGTCGATCGCAAGGTGGACACCAAGATGGCGCGCACCTTTAACCGCCCGGTCGCCACCGGGCGTGTCGAGCCGGGCAGTGCGGTGATTTTTGCCACCGTATTGGGTGTGGCGGGGATGGCGATACTGGTGCTGTTTATCAATGTGCTGACGGCGGTGCTCACCCTCGCCTCCCTGGTCGGTTACGCGGTGATTTATACCCTCTTCCTCAAGCGCGCCACCCCCCAGAATATCGTGATTGGCGGCCTCGCTGGTGCTGCGCCACCCCTGCTGGGCTGGACTGCGGTGACCGGCGAGATTCACGGCTATGCCCTGCTGCTGGTGCTGATTATCTTCGCCTGGACGCCGCCCCACTTCTGGGCACTGGCGGTGCATCGCAAGGATGAATACGCCAAGGCCGAGGTGCCCATGCTGCCGGTGACCCACGGCGATCGCTACACCCGCCTGCACATCCTGCTGTATACCATCATCATGATCGTGGTCACCGTGCTGCCCTTTGTGACCGGCATGAGCGGCTGGCTCTACCTGCTCGGCGCACTGGTGCTGGGTGCGGGCTTCCTGTACTGGGCCATCGTAATGATGATCGGCAAGAATCCCGATGCCGGCATGGAAACCTTCAAGTACTCCATCGTCTACCTGATGCTGCTGTTTATCGTGATGCTGCTGGATCACTATCTGGTGACGGTGCCTTCATTTCTGAGATTGGTATAGTCATGACACCGAAAAGAAAGATCTGGATTACCGTTGCCGTTTGCGTGGCCTTCAGCCTGCTGATGCTGGTGGGGTTGATGAACAAGTTGTCAGCACCACGCATGCTGACCAGTTATGAGATGCGTGAATACGGCGCGATGCTGCTGGAAAAACCGCGGCGCTTCAGTGACTTTCAGCTGGTTACCCACAGCGGTGAGGCGTTTACCAAATCCTCCCTGGAAGGCAAATGGACGCTCATCTTTTTTGGTTTCAGCCACTGCCCGGATATTTGCCCCACCACCCTCGCCACCCTGAATCGCCTGGTCGCTGCCCTCAAGGACGGCGAACAAAAGGATATCCAGGTGGTGATGCTGACAGTGGACCCGGAGCGGGACACGCCGGAAAAGCTCGCCCAGTATGTGCCCTATTTCAATAAGGACTTTATCGGCGTGACCGGTAATCAGTACCAGATCCTCAATGTCGCCACCCAGTTGAGCGTGGTGTACACCAAGGCCCCCCTGAAAGGTGATGACTACACCATGGATCACAGCAGCAACGTAGTGATCATCAACCCGAAAGGGGATTACCACGGCTTTTTCCGCCCGCCCTTTGAAGAAGGCGCCATGCGGGTAGCGTGGCGTTCGATGGCGGCTGACTTTCCGGATTAAGCCTTTTGCTGGCGCGCTCGCCGCGCCAGGGATACCAGGAACAGCAGCCCGGCACTGAGCACAATCGACGGTCCCATCGGGGTGTCCCACCACCAGGATGCGGCAATCCCCAGACACACAGCGATCATCCCTGCCACACTGCCCAGCACCGCCATCTGGGCGGGACTGATGGCAAAGCGCCGCGCCGTGGCGGCCGGGATCACCATCAACGCGGTAATCAGCAATACCCCCACCACCTTCATGGCGATGGCTATGACCAGCGCCAGGGTCAGCATCAGGCAGGTTTTGACCAATCCCACATTGACCCCTTCCACCTGTGCCAGGTCTTCATGCACCGTGATGGACAGCAGTGGCGTCCACAACCAGTAGATCAGTCCCAGCACAAAGCCCGCCACCAGCCAGATAGAGAGGGTTTCCAGCGCAGTGACGGCGAGCAAATCGCCGAACAGCAGGCTCTCCAGATCAACGCGCGCGCCGGGGATCAGATACATGGCGATCAAGCCCAGCGCCAGGGAGCTGTGGGACAGGATGCCCAGCAGTGTATCCGTGGCCAGTGCCTGCTGCCGTTGCAGGGCCAGCAGACCGATGGCCATCAGCAGGCAGATAACAATCACTGCAATGCCGGGTGCGATAGAGAACCACAGGCCCGCCGCCACGCCGAGCAGTGCCGAGTGGGCCAGGGTATCGCCAAAATAGGCCATCCGCCGCCACACCACAAAGGCGCCGAGGGGGCCGCTCACCAGCGCTACGCCGAGGCCAGCCAGCAAAGCCAGCAGCAGAAAATCAGCCATGGTGGTGGTCTCCGCAGTCTTCGACTTCGCCGTGCAGGCTGTGCTGGTGGTCGTGATGATGGGTGTAGAGCGCGGTGCGCACCCCGAACAGCTCCGTGTAGGCAGGGCTGGCGGACACCGCTTCCGGGGTGCCGTGGCAGCAGATATGCTGGTTCAGGCAAATCACCTGGTCGGTGGCGGCCATCACCAGGTGCAGATCGTGGGATACCATCAGTATGCCGCAGCCGCTCTCATTGCGGATCTGGGTGATCAGCTGATAGAGAGCTTCCTGGCCGTTGACGTCAACGCCTTGTACCGGCTCATCGAGCACCAGCAGGTCGGGCTTGCGCAGCAGGGCGCGAGCCAGCAGCACCCGCTGCGTTTCGCCGCCGGATAATCCGCTCACCGGCTGATCGTACAGATGGCTGATGGCTACCCGCTCAAGGGCATCACGGCAGCGCTTGCGGTGGCGGTCGGCAAGGGCCAGAAAGCCGCCCACGGTGAGAGGCAGGGTGGCGTCGATATGGAGTTTTTGCGGCATATAGCCGATGCGCAGCGGGCGGGGAAATGCCACTGTGCCGCTGCTGGCCTTGAGCAGACCGAGAATAATCCGCACCAGTGAGGTCTTGCCTGCGCCATTGGGGCCGATCAGGGTCAGTATCTGGCGCGGGAAGAGCTGAAAGCTCACATGATCGAGAATGGTTTTGCCCGCGATCTGCAGGCAGATGTCGTTGCTGTTCAGCAGGGGTTGCATCAGTGTGGTGTCTCCGGATTACAGGCCAGACACAGCCCCGAGACTTCTACCGTCTGGGACTCCAGCTGAAAACCCGCTTTGTGGGTGGTTTCAGCAATCAGTTGATTCAGGTTGTCGGCGCTGACCTCGGCGGCGCTGCCACACTGGCGACACACCATAAACACATCGCTGTGCTCGCTGCCGGGAAAGGGGCAGCCTATAAAGGCATTGAGTGAGGGAATGCGGTGAATCAGGCGCAGCTCCAGCAGGAATTCAATGGCGCGGTAAACGCTGGGGGGCTGGATTCGCTTGCCGGTCAGGGCCGGGAGTTGTTCGACAATACTGTAGGCTCCGAGCGGCTTGTGGCTTTTCCAGATCAGCAGCAGTACCGTTTCGCGGATAGGTGTGAGCCTGGCGTTGGCGGCAGCGCAGCACTGTCGGGCGCGGTTCAGGGCGGCATCGATACAGCGCTGGTGGTCGTGAACCTGGTAGGCGGAGCGGGCGTTGCTGATCATGACGATTACCGGGTAGGCCTTTAGACTGGTAAAACGATATAATGTACCAACTTTGTCTTCAAGCCAATAAACCTTTGCTGAATTTTTAGCGTGCCGGACTGTATCTGGCCGGAGTTTGTTATCAAATGAAACAACATACCAGTTCAGGGCTGTTTGACCGCCATCTTGTGAGTCGGCTGCTGTGTTGGGTCTGCCTGGGGCTGGTTGCCCTGTGCTGCCAGGGTGTCACGGCTGCTGCGCTGGCAGCATCAGCTTTGCCAGCCAGGCCACTGCTGGTAACCACCATTCGTCCCCTCACCCTGATTGCCCGTCAAGTGGCGGGCGACATGGCAGACATGGAAGAGTTGCTGGCCATCAGTCAGGATCCTCACCATGTATCACTCACTGTGTCCCAGCGCCGCCTGATCGAAGAGGCGGACCTGGTTATCTGGGTCGGGGCGGGGCTTGAAGGCACACTGGCAAAACCCCTGGCCAGCAAGCAGGCGCAAGCGCTGTTGACCTGGTTACCAGCGCAATCGCGATCACAGGCCGGGATTCACAACCATGGTGAAGGGCTGAGCGATCCCCATCCCTGGCTAGACCCGGATGCTGCCCTGGCATTCAGCCGCCAGCTGTCAGCGCGTCTTGCCACTCTTATTCCTGCACAGGCTGCGGCCCTGCAACAGCGCCAGCTCAGGTTTGAAGCCTCTCTTGCTGCACAGGTGAAAAGCCTGGAACAGCGCCTGGCGGCACTGCCGCAGCGGACCTTTATCGCCGAGCACGCCGCCTATGGTCCCTTCGCCGAGCACTTTGGTATCGTCAGTGCTGGCAGCCTGAGCGATGCCTCGGGTGTGGCAAAAGGCGCGCGCAATCTCTGGCAATTGAAAAACCAGGGCGATACAGGCTGTGTGGTGGTCGAGTATTTGCCGGGGTCTAAAATGGCCAGGCAACTGGCGAATGATCTCGGGGTGCCCGTGATTGCCATTGACCCCTTTGGGTTCGCTGTTGATCAGGATGGAGGCTACCCGGCACTGCTGGAGTCGCTAACCCAAGGCTTTGAGCGCTGTCTGGCAAATTAGCAGGGGTTAGAGCAACGCCTGCCAGGTGCCCAGATCCACTGCCGCCGTGAAAAAGCGTTCATTGAGATGTACGCCCACCTGCCAGCTATCCAGATTTCCCAGCCAGACCTGCAGGCCGTAAATTACCCAGCGGCGATAGTGCTCAAAAATCTGCTGTTCATCAGCCACAGCCGTGACTCCACAGGCAAGCAGGCACTCCCTGTAGTGGCGTAGCAGATCGCGTTCCGACTGACGCCGTTCATCAATGGTCAGCATGCTGATCATCAGGTAGGTCAAATCCCGCCAGGGGCGACCTTTGCGCGCCAGTTGCCAGTCGATCCAGATGCGGTGTCCATCCGGTTTGATATAGGCATTGCCGGGATGGCAGTCGCCCAGCAGCAGGCAGTAGGGTGAATCCTGCGCCTGTTCCCAGGCGATAAGCCCATCATAGGCACTCTGCAATCGATCCGGGTTCTCCAGGAAGGTAGCGGGAATCACTTTGCGGTAATTCGGGTTGGCCAGGTTGAGATCGATACAGTACTGCATGATGCGTATCTGGTCGTTGTCGATGGGCGTCTGCATGGACAGGGGCAGCCATGGATGTTGTGTCAGTGCCGGACTGTTCCAGAGTGTGGCGTGCAGCTTGGCGAGATCCTCCAGGGCCTGGACAGTGCCCTCTATGCCGTGGTGATCGGTGGTCTGGCTGAAGCGACCGCCCCGTTGCTCGAGGTCTTCAAAAATGATCAGTCCCTGGCCGTCGTTGTCCCAGTCAGCGTAGTAGCAGGTGGCCACCTGATCGCCCAGTGACGGGCTCAGGTAGTGGTAAAAACGCGCCTCCAGTTCACAGATGTCGACATTGAGATGTTCGCCGGTGAAATTGGCCTTGACGCACACATGGGCGGGAATGCCGGCATCGCGCCCCACCCCGTTGAAGGTTAAGCGCAGCCACAGCTTGGTGGTGTGGCTCTCGATAATGCCGGTTACCTCCATGCTCTCCACCGCAATGCCGGGATACCTGTAGCCCAGCAGGCGGGTCAGTGTGGCAGGGGTGATATCGGACAATTGACGTGGCAGGGGCGAGTGACGCTGGGGGTACGGTTTATCGTCGCCGCTGTATCCGCGATACATGTGGTTCATGGCCAGCCCTTTTTACTATTATTCGGGCCAGACTATAGCAGCGCGGATCGCTTAACAACTGCCAGCGGCAAGCGCCCATGCCGCCCTTGGCATTGATCAATGCCAATACCGTTAGTGTATCCTTCACCCCCAACAAGCAGGTCGTCTCACAGAAAGGGTTCTCCATGACAACAGAAAACACACCCCTGGTGCTGGTCGACGGCTCCTCCTATCTCTACCGCGCCTTTCACGCACTGCCGCCCCTCTCCAACTCCAAGGGCCAGCCCACAGGCGCGGTAAAGGGCGTGATCTCGATGCTCAAGCGTTTGCAGAAGGATTACGCGGAAAGTCCCGTTATTGTGGTATTCGACGCCAAGGGCAAAACCTTTCGCGACGAGCTATTCGAGGAGTACAAATCCCATCGCCCGCCGATGCCGGATGATCTGAGAAAGCAGATAGAACCCATCCACAACATTGTCCGCGCCATGGGCCTGCCGCTGCTGATTATCGACGGAGTAGAGGCCGATGATGTGATCGGCACCCTGGCGCAGCAAAGTGCCAGAGAGGGGCGCCCGGTGGTGATTTCCACCGGCGACAAGGACATGGCGCAGCTGGTGGACGGCCATATCACCCTGGTCAACACCATGACCGACACCCGCCTCGACAGCGCCGGGGTCAGGGACAAGTACGGCGTCGGCCCCGAACTCATCATCGACTACCTGGCCCTGGTGGGGGACAAATCCGACAATATCCCCGGCGTGCCCGGCGTGGGGGAAAAAACCGCCCTCGCCCTGCTGCAAAACCTGGGGGGGCTGGATGCCATCTATGCCGACCTCGATGCGGTCGCGGAACTGGACTTTCGCGGCGCGAAAAAAATGCCGGAAAAACTCGCCGAAAATCGCGATCAGGCCTACCTCTCATACCTGCTGGCGACTATCAAGACCGATGTTGAACTGGATATGGAGGCCTCTGCCCTGGAGCCGCGCAGTGCGGACAAGGAACAGTTGCTGGCACTGTTTGCGGACATGGAATTCAAGGCATGGAGCGACGAACTGTTTAACGAAAAGGACGTTGCCAACCCCGGTCCGGCAGTAGAAAAGCAGTGGCGCACGGTGCTGAGCAGGGAAGATTTCGAGGCCTGGCTGGAGCGCCTCGACAAGGCCCCGCTGTTCGCCATTGATACCGAAACCACCAGCCTCAACTATATGGATGCCGATCTGGTGGGGCTGTCCTTTGCTGTCGAACCCCACGAAGCGGCCTATGTGCCGGTGGCTCACGACTACCTCGGCGCGCCCGCGCAGCTCGACAGGGCCTATGTACTGGAACGCCTCAAGCCCCTGCTGGAAAATCCTGACAGGAAAAAAGTGGGTCAGAACCTCAAGTACGACATGAGTGTCCTCGCCCGCTACGGCATCGAGCTGCAGGGTATAGCCTTTGACACCATGCTCGAATCCTATGTGCTGGATTCAGTGGGTTCCCGCCATGATATGGACAGCCTGGCCCTCAAGTACCTGGGTGAAAAAACCATTCACTTCGAAGAGATTGCAGGCAAGGGCGCCGGGCAGCTCACCTTCAACCAGATCGAACTGCAACAGGCCGCTCCCTATGCGGCGGAAGATGCCGATGTCACCCTGCGACTCCATCACAGCCTGTGGCCCCAGGTCGAGGCCATCCCCGCCCTCAAAACCGTGTTTGAGGAAATCGAAATTCCCCTGGTGAAGGTGCTATCCCGCATCGAGCGCAATGGCGCCCTGGTGGATGGCAAGCTGCTGGCGATCCAGAGCGGCGAGATCAGCCAGCGTCTGGAGGAGCTGGAGCGCGAAGCCCACGTCCTGGCCGGAGAAGCCTTCAATCTCGCCTCACCCAAGCAGCTGGGGGAAATTCTCTTTGAAAAGCTCCATATCCCGGTGGTGAAAAAGACCGCCAAGGGCGCTGCCTCCACCAAAGAGGAAGTACTGCAGGAACTAGCTCTCGACTACCCCCTGCCGAGGGTAATTCTCGAGCATCGTGGTCTGGCCAAGCTCAAGTCCACCTACACCGACAAGCTGCCGCGCATGATCAATGCCCGCAGCGGGCGCGTGCATACCTCCTATCACCAGGCGGGCACCGCCACCGGGCGGCTCTCGTCCACCGATCCGAACCTGCAGAACATTCCGGTACGCAGCGCCGAGGGGCGCCGCATCCGCCAGGCCTTTGTGGCGGCCAAGGGTTCAAAAATTGTGGCGGCGGATTATTCCCAGATTGAGCTGCGCATCATGGCGCACCTGTCCGGCGACGCAAGTCTGGTGCAAGCTTTCCGGGACGGCCTGGATATTCACAGCGCCACCGCCGCCGAGGTGTTCGACACCCCACTCGACAAGGTCAGCACCGAGCAGCGGCGCAGTGCCAAGGCCATCAATTTTGGTCTGATCTACGGCATGTCGGCTTTTGGGCTTGCCCGCCAGTTGCATCTCGGTCGCAACCAGGCCCAGCAATATATTGACCTCTACTTCGAGCGCTACCCCGGCGTGGCGGCCTATATGGACAATACCCGTCAGCAGGCCCGCGAACAGGGTTATGTGGAAACTCTTTTTGGCCGCCGCCTGTACCTGCCGGATATCAAGGCGGGCAATGGCCAGTTGCGCCAGGCGGCTGAACGCACGGCCATCAACGCCCCCATGCAGGGCTCGGCGGCCGATATCATCAAGCGGGCGATGATTGCGGTGCACCATTGGCTGGAGGACAACGATCTGCAAACCCTGATGATCATGCAGGTGCATGATGAACTGGTGTTTGAAGTGCCGGAGCAGGAGCTCGACAAGGTCCAGGCTGGCATAGAGACCTTGATGGCGGGTGCTGCGGAGCTGGATGTGCCGCTGGTGGTTGACGTGGGAGTGGGTGATAACTGGGACCAAGCCCATTAACCTGTCGGGAGACCCCGCCCTGATGCCTCTGCCGGATAGGGTGGATACTGAATCTTGATCTTGGTCAGGAACTTGTTGGCAGAACCCTGTCTAAGACCGTGCAAGCAGTAATTGTCGTTCTCCCGATTACTGTCCTTGCACTAGCTTGTTCCCCTTTATTGAAGCAAACATACCCTGGCCTTCCCATCTTCTTGGGCCAGGGTTTTTTTTGCTCTCTGCCCATGGCAAAGGCGAAGACCATACTTCGGCGGTTCTATGGAGGAGAGGGCAAAATAAATACAACTTTTATCAAGATCGGCTGAACTTAGCCTAACTGCCCCTGTCTCAGTTAGCGGTTAATGTATCTCTCTTCGTTGTGAGCAATAACCGGGAACCCTCTCTCCCCTCTTGGTAACTCCCGGTTTCTAGATAACCGGCGCCGATGCGCCGGTTTTTTTTGTGCGGAATTTACGGGCAATTACCGGTGGCAGGAACATTTTCAGCTTTGGCTAATTATTTTTGACAGAGTTGTGAACTTTGCAAAAAGCGCCCGGTCTCAATTAACGGTTAATGTATCTCTCTTCGTTGTGAGCAGTAACCGGGAACCTTAGGTTACCGGCGCTCTGCGCCGGTTTTTTTTGGCCCAGAATTTGGCGCTGCATCAGTTAAGCCACTGATTTAAAAAGCCCTGCAGGTCGTCGAGCCCGGCCTTCTTCAGGGCGGAGAATGTCTGCACCGAGAGGGTCTCTACGCCAGATTTGGCCAGTTCGCTGCGAACCTTCAACAGCGCGTTGCTGGCAGGGCCGTGGTTCAGCTTGTCGGCCTTGGTGAGCAGGATGTGCAGAGGCAGGTTGGCTTGCGCCGCCCAGCGGATCATCTGCCAGTCGTATTCCTGCAGGGGATGGCGGATATCCATCAGCAATACCAGCGCCTTGAGCGAAAGGCGGTTTTGTAGATATTCCGCCAGGTTGCGATCCCACTCCTCCTTGGTGGCCTTGGGTACCTTGGCGAACCCGTAGCCCGGCAGGTCGACCAGGCGACGATCGGCTCCCCCCAGGGAGAAAAAATTGATCAGCTGGGTGCGCCCCGGCGTCTTGCTGGTGCGAGCCAGTTTGGTCTGCCGTGTCAAGGTATTGATTGCGCTCGACTTTCCTGCGTTTGAGCGGCCAGCAAAGGCCACTTCGCAGCCGCTGTCATGGGGGCACTCGCGCAATCGGGGCGCGCTCAGCATAAAACTGGCACTGGCGAAATTCAGGGTATCGTTCATAGCCGGGTAGTATAGCGTTTAAGCTTGATGAAGGAATGGTATATAATCCCGCGGCCTGAGAGGGCCCGCTGAGCCTGAATCCTGAAGCGCACCTGAGAACGGAACAATCATGATGAAATTTGTAAGTGGTTTTGCCTTTGCCATCACGTTGTTGGTTACCCCTTTCGCCATGGCGGCAGGTGATGCCACTGCAGGCCAGAACAAAACAGCTGCCTGCGCCGCCTGCCACGGTGCCGACGGCAACAGCCCCATCGCCATCTACCCCAAACTCGCTGGCCTGGGTGAAAAGTATCTGCTCAAACAGCTCCAGGATATCAAGTCCGGTGAGCGCAAGATTCCTGAAATGACCGGCCAGCTGGATGCCCTGAGCGATCAGGATCTGGCGGATATCGCCGCATTCTACAATGCCCAGAATCGCCAGCTGTCCGGGGCCAAGGAAGTCAAGCTGGAGCTGGGTGAAAAGATCTACCGTGGCGGTAACATTGAAACCGGTGTAGCCGCCTGTATTGGCTGCCACTCCCCCAGCGGCAATGGCAATGGCCCTGCCGGGTATCCTGCGCTGGGCGGTCAGTTCTCTGACTATATTGCCAAGCAGTTGCGGGCCTTCCGTACCGCTGCCCACGATCCTGAAGATCCCGCCGGTCGCAGCAATGATGGCGAGATCGAGGTGATGCGCGGGGTTGCTGCCCGTATGACCGACCAGGAAATTGATGCAGTCGCCAATTACATCGCCGGTCTCAAGTGATCTATGGTGTCAATGGCAACTAAAAAAGGCGGCATTTGCCGCCTTTTTTCATGGGGGATGGGTTTGGTGGCTTGGCGGCTGTCAGGTACTTGTCGCCTGCAACTTGCCAACTACTCCCTAAGCTGCATACCATAAACCGTTTACAAGACCAGCGATGCAATCAATGCCGAAGGCAGGAGATAACATGCAACATTTGAGTAAACTGATTTTAGGGCTGCTGATCGTGGTCACCCTGGGTTGCGAAGCTGAACAGGGCAATACCCAAACACCACCAGCGTCAACTCCGGCCAGCACTGCTTCTGAAAGTCAGCCCGCGCCAAAGTCACCCCCTTTGCCGACACCGGTTGCCACCAATTTTGTCGCTGGCACCCACTACGAAGTGCTGCCACAGCCGGTGCCAACCAGTGATCCCTCCAGGATCGAAGTGACGGAAGTGTTTTGGTATGGCTGCGGCCATTGCTTCGATTTTGAACCCATTCTCGAACAATGGGCCGAGACCATCCCTGAGGATGTGGTGTTGGTGCGCAACCCCGCCATGTGGGATCAACAGGGCATCATGGAGCGTCACGCCCGTATCTACTACGCGGCACGGGCGCTGGGTGTGCTGGACAAGATGCATAAGGCTACCTTCGAAGCCATGAACCTCCATAAGAACCCTCTTGAAACCGAAAAGGACATTGCCAAGTTGTTCGAGGAAAACGGTATCAGCAATGAAGAGTTCACCCAGGCCTTCCATTCCTTCGGCGTCAACAGTGCCGTGCGTCAGGCGGAGGCCAGGCAGCGCGGTTACCGTACTCAGGGCACTCCTGAGATCGTGGTCGATGGTACCTATCGTGTCAGTGGCCGCATGACGGGCAGCCACCAGGGTATGCTCGATGTGACAGATTTTCTGATCAATAAAATCCGCAGCGAGAAATAACCGTCCCCGCCGCAATAGCTCAGTTGGTAGAGCAACTGATTCGTAATCAGTAGGTCAGAGGTTCGATTCCCCTTTGCGGCACCAGTAAAATCAAGGGCTTACAGAGATGTAGGCCTTTTTTGCGTTCGGTAATTTTTGCCATGTAGCCACCATGTAGCCACCAGTACAGGGTTATTGCACACAATGGGCGCACCCCCGACCTTAGCTCTCTCACATTTCAGGTGCTTTTATGCGCACAGAGTCACCCTTGCCAGGGTATGCCCGGCAGGATTAGTGATTACGTTGTGAGTGCTGTGGTTAGGTGGCAGCTTGCGGGGTATATTGAGTTGGGCTATCAAAAACAATCGTGCTATAGATAACAACAACTGCTACATGGAGTCAAAATCTCTCAAAAAGTGCGATTCAGCGTCCCCGTGGCTATGGGGGCAAGCCAGGGTCCCCGGCTCACACCTGGCAAACATAAAACCCCCTTCCGGTGGCACGGAACCTGTAAAAAATGGGCGGTCTGCTTCCCCTTCGTCGAGCCATAGTTAAAGCAATTAATAAACAGCTACCCATTGCTGTTAGCAAACTCTGGAATTCCGCGATTCCGCGCCCCCTTATGTTGGATAGCTGAGGAGTACCTTTTGACTTCAGGTTTTATCAGGTTTTACCCTTTCCCAAATCACGCAAAAACTCCTCTTGCGTCTTCCTACCTTTTCGCAAGTTACATGGAGCGCAGGACAACGCCAGATTACCTCTCCTGTTATCTCCACCACGTGAGATAGGGCGCTTATGCTCCAAGTGTGATTCTCCGGCAGCAATCAATTTTTGGCAGTAATAGCACTCAATGAATTGCCCGTCTTTGGATTGTGATTGAATCAAATGCTCCTTAAGAGGTCTTGCCGCACTCCGCAATGCCGGTGACTTTTCCAAATATCTTAGTCGTTGTTCATACCTACGTTGCGTTACCCTTTGCGCCCGCGCCTCACTTTCTAGCTTTCTTGCCTCTCGTGCTAGGTGGTAGTTTTCAGCCCCGTTCTTCTCTGCCTCTTTCAGTAACGCGCCATATCGAATCAGAGCGTCAGATAAAGCTCGGTCCGCCACCTTTGCATCATTCTCTAAAGGGGACAGTACATCTTTTCGGTAGATAGAATCGATACCTACCAAAGACTGCATCCGCGACTTTAAAGGCTCATGCTGCATGGCCTCCATATAGGCTTTCCATGCCAACTGCTGCGCACCCTTCACAGCTCGCAATTCACCCCCCATCGCACTCTCGACGCGGTTCTTCTCCTGTCTCTGGGCGTTATCGAGATGGTACTGGTACCACTGCTTTCGAGTGCGCCGCTTCATCCTTGCCTCATGATTGAATGACTCTTTTTATGGTGCCTAGAAATCATACAAGATACCCGGTCCAGGGTTAGTAAAAGTTAGTACTCTGCCCCTTCTACGATGTCAGAAAACCCTAGGAAATTGCTCCATTAGTGTCATATCGGGTCTATTTGAATACCAACAACAACCGCTATACGGGGTGAAAATCTCCCGAATCCCGCGATTCTGCGCCCCCGTGGTGCGGGCTACTCGCCAGGGTCCCCGGCCTCGACGGTGGACAACCTCAACCTGAAGTTTTATGTAGTTGCCGCCAGCGTTATAACCTCTCTTCTCCCCCTTCTAAGATGCCAGAAAATCACACAATCTTGCCCTTTGAATATCTAAATCGGTCTACTTTAGAAATGCCTCCCCAATATGTGCGAAAACCATACAAGTGATGTGCGTCAAGGCGTTCTAGGTCAAGTCTTGCGCGTATTGCTCCGAGAATGCCGCCACTGACTCCGAGAATATCTACACCTTAGCCTTTCTTAGCATGGCCTCGATGGCCTGCCGGACAAACTCGCTACGGTTGCCCTGTATCCACGGCCTGCCAGCTCTCAGCTTTGAGTCAATAGCCTCGATAGTTTCCCGCTCAATACGGATTATCAGCTTGTCAGTGGGCTTGCCTCGGAACATTCGATTAGTGGTCATGGTGTCGTTTCCTCAATGTCAGGTTTTGTTAAGTTTTGTTAGGTTTTCTAGGGCAGATAATTACCTACAAGCCCTTGGTAATATAAGAAGGCTTACGCTTTGCGTATGTAGTGGATAGGTCAAAAATGGCCTCATCAATACGTTTTGAGTAACCACTACATACGGATTGCGTATCCAAAAGCCCGGCGTCGATACGTTTTGAGTAACCACCACATACGCATTGCGTAACGGGCATTCTGCTAATCATTCCGTTCCATGCTGAATTTTCGTGGCGGGGTTATGGTTGCGGGCACATCCAGGTTCTTGCCTGGGCATTCATTTACAGGTTGCCAGGTGACGGCGTACAGGGCACACCTCCCTCCTGGGTTTAGGAATTTGCCTTCTCTGGTTTTGATGACTAGCCGGGCATCTACTAGCTCGGTAACGGTGGTGCTAATCGTCGCTGCTCGCTTCCAGCCCCTTGCCTTGAGCACAGCCGGTGCTGCGGTAAGGTCGCCGTTATTGTTCCCCTTGTACTGGTAGGCTAGTTCGACAAGCAGAGCCTTGGCCTTGAAGGACAGGTGCATGTAATCGCTGGACTCCATAACAATACGGGGAATTCCTGCAAACCCTCCGGGCGGTGCTCTCTCCTTTTGTTTAGCCATTGGCAAACCCCTGCCTTGATGGGGTGCGGGAAGCCCTCTGCAACCGCTTCCGAATAGGGCCATAGGCCAAGAATGCCCACTCCACAGCTTCACCTACCAGCCCTGCACCTTTACCCCCTATGGCCCCCCATATATTCAGTTGACCAAGGGGTTTCACACTTTCCAGCATGAAGAAGCAAACGGGTTCTCCAGTAAGATAGGTTCTTCGGTAGTAATGCTGTTCTAACGGGCAGATCGGCGCATTACAGGTATCAAATCGGGGGCAGTTCATAGCTCACCCCATGCCAGATTTGTGAGTGTGGGAGCTATGGGGAATGTATCAATCTGGACTCCGTGAAGACTGAGCACGTCAGTGGCCCAATTGCGAGCATAGTCGCCTAGTTGTTGCCTGATTGGGTGGGGCAGGTGGTAGGCGGAAAACGGTTTGCTGTGTTTTCGGGTCTGCTGTTGAGGAGTAAGGGGTAGGCTCCGGGCTAGTATTGCAGTGCCAAGGCCAAATTCCCGTAGTTGCTGGATGTATGCGGGCAACCGGGTAGCGTGCAGCCTTGAGTAAGTCATGGCAGGGGTGCTCACTTCCCGGCCAAGCAACATCAGGGCAAGGGGGATGGCTGGCAAAGTATCGGGGTTCGGGTAGCGAATCCTGATTGGTTTGCCTGGGGCCATTCCGCTAGTATTTACACTGTCGAGGGCGCTCAATTCTGCTTGTACAGGGGGCTGGAAGTTTTTCATTTCATACCTCCAGCAATCGGCGCAATTCAGCAACTGACCACGCTAGTCGGCCATTGATGCGAATTGGACGGATAGGTCCATCTTCTTTGCAGGCCCACAGGCGCAAGGTCTGTTCAGCACGAGTTAAGTGCCGTGCAGCTTCATTAGTGGGGAGAGCGGAACGGGTTTCGTGTTCCAGTGGGATAATCTGACTAGTCTTCGTTGTCATTTGTTTGCCTCTTGATAGTTTGGTTGAAGGACGTGTGTCCAACCAAGAGGCATGGCAAGCCATAAAAAGAGTGCGGAAAACCTATTTAGTTATTATATTTCAAATGGTTAAAATTTATACTTGCCTCAAAAAACCCCCATGGCAAGCCATTAAGACAATCTGCTAGCTGTTATCTTCCAGCCACCTTCCTGCTTCATCTTCCTCTGCCTCAAACGATGGTCCGGCAATCTCATCATTAAAAGGTACGTGCACAGCTTTCTCCTTGGCGCGTTCATCGGAGGCATTTCTCCGGTCAATAACTTTAAATTTAGGAATCCATACCTTTTCATCTCCCATTTTCATGAACGGGTCATCTTTTAATCCGGTCAGTTCTTTTAATACTGACCGCAGACGGGCAATATCATTTGGCGTCACGCTCTTGCGAGGAATGGAGCTAGTAGAAGCCAGCCGAACAAGGCAGACTCCGGGTTTACTGAATACCCCAGTTTGCTTATTGACCAGATGATGCAGGTCGGTCATTCGATACCAGTGCTTTTTACCAGTTGGGTCAGTATGCTGTATCCGATTACCGGCATAGAGGCGGATTTCTACCTCAATCCAAGTTGCATACTTCGGTTGGTCAAATGCCGTGTCAGTAACCGGCTCGGGCGGGGCTTTTTTACTCTCAAATTCTGCCTGAACCTGTAGCCTTGCTCTTTCAGCGGCGGCGGCTTTACGCCTTTCCAGGGATATGGCGCTTTGCTCCTCTTGCCATGCCTTCATGCGTGTTGCAACAAATTGATGCAACTCTTTCGTGTCGTTATGTTCTGTGGTGCTTGAGTCCAATATTCTAGAGCGATTGGTCAGAAGAACGGCTCTTTTCCGTCGCAAGGTTTCTAGACGGGTCTCAATCCTATGAAAATAGTTCTCCCATAGTCTCTCAGAACCGAGCAACCTGCACTCAGGCATGGTGTCATGTAAAGGAGCATTGATTATCTTGGTGTAGTCAAAGTCTTCAGGGTGTCTAATGCCGTCAGGTGACGACTGCCTTGCGGCTCGCATTTTCTCAATCGAACGCAGCTTAGTTAAAAACACTTGCTTCAGTTCTCCTTTCGCAAATGATTTATCCGCTAATGTCCCTAACTCCTTTTCGATACGATTGATTGCATCATCAATCTTGCTCATCTCAAGGTCGATGTCACTTAGATTTGCCATAGCACTCCCTCGGTGCATCCCCAAACAGGAACCCCAGCATGCAGGTAGGGAAACCCGCTATTCATCCCGTCGGACTAGCTGGGGTAAATCGGTTAATCGTTGTTCACAACGCGCAGTTTTCCGGCTTGTGCGTGTGGGTCAAATTCAATCCCGGCCTGCTCCAGAATCCACGCCTCTATTTTTTCGTGATGAACACGCAGCAGGTCGAGTGGACGGATGGTGTAGTGCTTTTCAGCCGTTGCGCTGGGCTTGTGTCCCATGATTTGCGCTACCACCCCCACAGGCACCTCTAGCCACTCTGTAAGGCTCTTGAAGGAGCGGCGCAGTCCGTGAAGGGTTAGGGTCAGCCCGGCGGCGTGGCAGGCTTGGCGGTGCGCCTTGCTGGGTTCTATCAGCCGTCCTGATTCACTGCCAGGGCTACTGAATACCCATTCATTACGACGGGGCAGTGATTGCAGCAGGTGGGCCACATAAGGGGTCAGGGGTATGGCACGGGATTCCTCTACCTTGTCCTTGAGTGTGATTCCTCGCCACTGAAAATTTACTTCCTCCCATTTGAGTGCGGCCAGCTCTTCCCGCCGGGCACCCGTCAGCAAAAGGCATTGCAGGTAGGCAGCAATAACGGGGTTTTGAATCAGGCGATTATGGGCAAACCAGGCAGCCAATTGCTCCCGTTGCAGATAGTCACTCTTGACCTTCTCCTTCCCTGCCACCTCACGTAATTTTCGGCCACTGGCGGCATCGGCATTCACATTGCCTTTTAGCTCGGGGGTGGCGGCTGCCCATCGGAGGAAGGCTTTCAGCAGGCGCAGGGCAAGGCGGGTACTGGCGGCGCGGGTCTTGGCTTCCCTGGCTGCCCACGCTTCCAGAATGGCAGGGCACAGGTCTACCAGGCGCATGGTCATCAGTGGGGCCAGCGGTCCGGGCTTGGTCTTGACTCCGGGCATACGCTTGCGGGGTTCGCCTCCGGCCTGAGCCATAGTGATATGGTCGTGGTAGTTCTTGGCTCCCCAGTAAGGGCGGCGCTCTTCCAGATAGCTTTGCCAAACTTCTCCCACAGTCAGGGATTTTGCGGCTTCATCAAATCTTGCGGCTTCCTTGTCTGCCTCCTCTTGGCGGTCCAGTTCTCGGGGGTCATTGCCGTTGTCCAGTGTCACACGCAGCCGGTTAGCTTCATTCCGTGCCCCGTCGATACTCCAGGCGCGAACATCGCCAATAGTCCGGCGGATGGTCTGACGATTTAGCTTGGCCTCGAATACATAAGACTTGGCACCCGCAGCGGTCACCCGCACACGCAACCCTGGGGCTTTGATGTCACGGAGAAAGGCTTGGTTCTTGTCTGGCGGGCAGGTCAGGCGCTCGATTGCTCCAGCGGTCAGGTCAATGGCCTGGGACAGGTCTAAGGGGGTGTCTCTGCGGGGCCTTGCCATACTGTCTCCTCCGAACCGTGTAGCCGTCATGTAGCCACCATGTAGCCAAATTGGGCGAATTTGAACAAATATTAATCAACAGAGGAGCTGGTAATATGAACAGTATTTTGGCTATAACGTGTTGATTTGTATGCATTCTAGCAACAATTATCAACAGTGGCAAATAGTACCATTTAACGATTCGTAATCAGTAGGTCAGAGGTTCGATTCCCCTTTGCGGCACCACAAAAATCAAGGGGTTACGGAAAGGTAACCCCTTTTTTGTTGTTTCGGTTTGAGGATAGTGACGGCGAATACACGAGCACTAACGGAAAATTTCGCAGCAACCAGCCAAAACCTGACAGATTGGTCGGGCTTCCTCAACGACAGGGGCCTGTGAATTGCCCATTCTGCTCCTGACCCAGCGTCAACCTGGATCGCGGCTAGGGCCATGTCCAGCCACTGACTTCCTCGCTGTCGACGCCGTACTGATGAGCATGATGGCGGGCGTCGATCTGCATATCCCGTAATTTTTCCTTGGCGTGGCCGCCGCTGGCCTGGAGTGCGGGCACCCGGTCGATGGTGTCGATGGCGAGGCTGTATCGGTCCACCTGGTTGTCGATGGCCAGCTCCAGGGGGGTATTGATACTGCCCTTTTCAATATAACCCCGGACATGAAGGTTGGCGTGGTTGGTGCGCCGGTAGGCGAGGCGATGGATCAGCCAGGGGTAGCCGTGGAAATTGAAGATGATGGGTTTGTCGGTGGTGAACAGGCTATCGAAATCGCGATCATTGAGGCCGTGGGGGTGCTCTTTCTCCGGGGTCATGCGAAACAGATCCACTACATTGATAAAGCGGATCTTCAGGTCGGGGAAGAACTCCCGCAACAGGGCGGTGGCCGCCAAGGCTTCCTGGGTGGCAATATCGCCACAGGCTGCGATCACCACATCCGGTTCGCCGCCCTGGTCACTGCTGGCCCAGTCCCAGATCCCGATACCCTTGGTGCAGTGGGTAATCGCGGCGTCCATATCCAGATACTGCAGGTGGTTCTGTTTGTCGCAGACGATGACGTTGATATCGTTGTGGCTGCGCAGGCAGTGATCGGCAGTGGACAACAGGCAATTGGCATCCGGGGGCAGGTAGATGCGGGTCACACGGGGGTTTTTGTTGACCACGATATCGAGAAAACCAGGGTCTTGATGGGTAAAGCCGTTGTGGTCCTGGCGCCAGACGGTGGAGGTAATCAGCAGGTTGATGGAGGCAATGGGGGCGCGCCAGGGCAGCTCCTCACAGATAGCCAGCCACTTGGCGTGCTGGTTGAACATCGAATCGATGACATGGACAAAGGCTTCGTAGGTGGCGAAAAAGCCGTGGCGACCGGTCAGCACATAGCCCTCGAACCAACCCTCCAGCGTGTGTTCCGAGAGCATTTCCAGTACACGACCATCGGCGGCCAGTTCGCCCCCATCGTCATCCGCAGGCAGGCGGTCTGCCAGCCACAGCTTC
The DNA here is from genome assembly GCA_000961645.1 of Gammaproteobacteria bacterium BRH_c0. Lineage (GTDB taxonomy): Bacteria > Pseudomonadota > Gammaproteobacteria > Pseudomonadales > Porticoccaceae > NAT127. Next base: position 75,133 of record LADM01000021.1, read on the forward strand.
TTGCTCACCTCATAGATGGCATCGAGCTTGTTGGACGTGTTTTCATCCGGGCCAAAGACGCGGAAGTTGTCGGGGTTGCGCGCCATGGTGTCCCGCAGCATGGCGCCCAGAGGCCTGGTATTCATGGCGCGATCCGCGCCGGGCTTGGCTACCGCCACAGCGTAATCGCGAAATTCAGGCAGCCGCAGGTCGCGGCGCAGCAGGCCGCCGTTGGCGTGGGGGTTTGAGCCCATGCGGCGCCGTCCCTTGGGGGACAGTTTGCGCAGGCTTTCCACCAGTTTCCCGCTGGCGTCGAACAGTTCCTCCGGGCGATAGCTGCGCAGCCAGCTTTCCAGCAGTGCGAGGTTGTCGGGGTTGGCGCGCACATCCGCCAGCGGCACCTGATGGGCGCGCCAGCTGCCTTCCACCTGGTGGCCATTGACGATTTTTGGCCCGGTCCAGCCCTTGGGAGAACGCAGCACAATCATCGGCCAGCGCGGTCTGGTGGCTTTGCCGCTGGCACGAGCTTCTTTCTGGCTGGTGCGGATCAGCGCAATACAGCTATCCATGGCTGCGGCCATTTGCTGGTGCATGTCATGGGGGTCGTCCCCTTCCACAAAGAACGGGGTCCAGCCGTAGCCCAGAAAAAGATTTTCCAGTTCCTGGTGGGAGATGCGCGCCAGCAGAGTGGGGTTGTTGATCTTGTAACCGTTGAGGTGAAGGATGGGCAGTACCGCACCATCCCGCATCGGGTTCAGAAACTTGTTGGAGTGCCAGGCGGTGGCCAGCGGTCCGGTTTCTGCCTCGCCATCGCCCACGGCGGTAAAGACGATCAGCTCGGGATTGTCGAAAGCAGCGCCAAAGGCATGGGACAGGCTGTAGCCCAGTTCGCCCCCTTCGTGAATGGAGCCCGGCAGCTCTGGGGTACAGTGACTGCCAAAGCCCCCGGGGAAAGAGAATTGCCTGAACAGCGCGGCCATGCCCTCTGCATCCTCGCTCATATCGGGGTAGGCCTCGGAGTAACTGCCCTCCAGGTAGACGGGTGCCAGCACTCCCGGTGCGCCGTGGCCGGGACCGGCAATAAAGATGGCGTCGAGATCGTGTTGGGTGATCACGCGGTTGGCGTGGGCGTACATGAAAGCGAGGCCAGGACTTGCACCCCAGTGTCCCAGCAGGCGCATTTTGATGTGTTCAGGCTGCAGGGGTTTGCGCAACAGGGGGTTGTCGTGCAGGTAGATCATGCCGGCGGCCAGATAATTGCAGGCGCGCCACCAGCCATCAATGGCGTTGAGCTGGTCCGGGTCAAGCGGCTGGGTTCTCATCAGTGGCTCCAGTCAGTGGTTGATGCGGAGTGTGACGGGTTCAGTATTTCACTGACCTCGCGGGCGATTTGCTGTTCCTCATTGGCGGCAACCACCAGCAGCGTCACCCTGGCAGCCGGTGCGCTTATCCGGGCAATAGCGCCCTCTACTGCGGTGTTGCGAGCAGGGTCGATGCGGATGCCAAGGATTTCCAACCCGCCGCAGGCCATGGCCCTCACCTCTTCGGCATTCTCGCCCACCCCGCCGCTGAATATCAGGGCATCCGCGCCACCCAGCACCGCGAAATAGGCGCCGATATACTTGCGGATACGGTAACAGTAGATCTCAAGGGCCAGGTGCGCATCCGCGTCTCCCGCCGCACGGCGGGCAATCACTTCCCGCATGTCGCTGACGCCGCACAGGCCTGCGAGGCCGCTGTGGTTGTTGAGCTGGGATTCCAGTTGTGCCATGTCGAGGCCGGTTTCGCGGCCCAGATGGAACACTGCTGCAGGGTCGATATCGCCGCTGCGGGTGCCCATGACCAGGCCTTCGAGGGGTGTCATGCCCATGGATGTGTCCACGCTGCGGCCACCATCAATGGCGCTAATACTGGCGCCATTGCCCAGGTGCAGGGTAATCAGTTTGAGGCTGGGGAGGGGTTTGTCCAGGTATTCAGCCGCGCGCTGTGCCATCCAATGATGGGATATACCGTGAAAGCCATAGCGGCGTATCCGGTACTGGCGGTACCAGTGATCAGGTACGGCATAGCGGCGGGCATAGTCGGGCATCTGCTGGTGGAAGGCGGTATCGAATACTGCCACCTGGGGCAGGCTGGAAAAATGTTGCTGACACTCGCGCATCACCGCAAGACATGGAGGGTTGTGCAGCGGTGCCAGGGCATTCAGGCCTTCAATACTGGCGAGTACCTGATTGTCCACCAGCACCGGTTTGTCATAAATGTCGCCGCCATGGACCACCCTGTGGCCGATGGCGTCAATGCCGCGCAGCTCGTTGTGTTGTTGCAGGAGATTGTGCACAAGCTGGAAGGCGCCGCCGTGGTTGTCTGCACGGCAGGCGCTGTCAGTGATGTGCCGACCCTGCCGGCGATGTATCTCGCGAGCATTCTTGGCGCCTATGCGTTCGATAAGGCCATCGAGCAGTGCCGTACCGGAGGCGCTCTCGATAAGCTGGTACTTGAGGGACGAGCTGCCGGCATTGAACACAAGAATATTCATAGTGCGCCCCCAACAGACCTCAAATCCTGATTCCTCGTGCCCAGACGGCCCTTGCAGTTGCTAAGGCGTGGTGCGCTCCAGCAGCGGGGCAATCTCGCTTACTACAAAGTCAGAGCCGAGCAGGCTCAGGTGATCCTCATCAAAATACAGCGGCTTGCCGTCAATAGCGAATATACAGCGATCGGCCAGCCAGGTATTGCAGAAGATCAATTCTGGCTTGATACGGAACAGTTTGGGGTGCTCGGGGATCTCGTCGAGAGCCTGGTTGGCCGCCTGACTGCGTGTTTTGAACACGTCATAAGCCGTTGAGTAATGGTGATCAGGGACGAGATTGTTCTTCAGGTAGTGCGCCATCAGGTTAGGTGCATGCCAGCCCACCTCCGGCACCGGATAAACCAGAATTACAGTCTTGCCGCTGTCGAGATAGTGGCTGACGCTTGCTCTGATCCGTGCGGCCACCATGGAGCGGCGCAGGGTGTCATCATTTTTCCAGCGGGCATCCTCTGTGACCGGTGCCAGCAGGATGCTGTTGTCGCTCGGCTCGATGCCGCCTTCACCATTGTCAAAGCGGGCACTTTCCATATACAGGGACCAGCGTGCGGCCAAAATCACCGTGTCGATGGCGGGTTCGTTGGCGAGCAAGTCAAAGACGGCCTGGTTATATTCCTGGCAGCGATGGCTGGAATCTTCATCGGCGCGAAACACGCCCATGACCGGTGGGCAACCTGTGTAGGTCAACAGAGTGCCGTTGCGCTGCAGGCGGGCAAACAGGTCACCCAGCCTGGAGTAAAGCGCGTCGGCATGACTGTCGCCCAGTACGGCGATGGTCACCGGCTGACGGACATCGCCTCTGTTGCAGACAGTGGTGGCGGGCGCCACATCGCGGCCGGCAGTCGCGCCGCACAATTCCCGCTTATCCTGGCGCAGGCCATGGAAAATTTCACTGACCTGGCCGCCGACCCTGTTTTCGAAGCCTTTATTGATGCTGCCGGTGACCCCGATAGCGATAAAAGCCAGGGACCCAGCCAGCGCAAAGGCAAGAACGGCAGGGCGGGAAACCCTGTTTTTGTTGCGGAACGGCTGCTCCACAAATCGCCAGCTGAGCCAGGCAAGTGCCAGGGTCAGCAGTGTGAGCAAGGCAAAAACACGGCTCGCGGGTTCGTTGGGGTCATGGAGGCGGGCAAAGGCGAACAGGGGCTGATGCCACAGGTAGGCACTGTAGGACACCAGGCCAACAGCCACCAGCCAGCGAGTCGAGAGCAGCTTGCCAACCCAGGTGTCGCGCCTGGCAAAGGCGAGAATCAGCGCTGTGCCAAGGGTGGGCGCCAGGGCATAAAGACCGGGTACAGGGGTCTTTCTGTCAAAGGTAAAAATAGCGAAGAGAATCAGCCCCAGTCCTGTGCCAGCCAGGACATTGATGACCCCCCTGCTGGGGATCAAGTGGTGCAAAGGCTGACGCACAGACAGCAACGCCAGCAGACTGCCCACCAGCAATTCCCAGGCGCGGGTGTGGGGCAGGTAAAAGTTGGCAGTGGCATGGTGGCGCCAGCTCCATTCACTCAGAGCCAGGGAGACAACCGCGACAAGCGCCACCACCTGCGTGGTGCGCACCAGCCCCCGCCGCCAAACCAGCAGGATCAGCAGCGGAAACAGCAGGTAATACTGCTCCTCCACGCCCAGGCTCCAGATATGCAGCAGGGGTTGTTCGTCAGCGGTGGGGGCGAAGTAGTCGCTGGTGCGCCAGAACAGGATATTGGCCACAAAGAGGGTGACGGCGATCAGACTGTGGGAGAAATCGACCAGTTGCCCCGGGGTCATCAGCTGCCAGGCCAGTGGCAGGCAGGCCGCCATCACGGCAAACAGGGCGGGCAGGATGCGGCGCGCGCGGCGCTCATAAAAGCGCAACAGTGAAAATTGACCTGCCTCTTTCTCTTTCAGAATGATGGAGGTGATCAGGAAACCGCTGATCACGAAAAAAATATCGACACCGACATATCCCCCGCTGATCCACTGGAAACCTGCATGGAAGAGAATCACTGGCAGCACGGCCAGCGCCCGCAGGCCGTCTATCTCGGGGCGGTAGGACAAGTCAGTAGCTGTGGCGTGTGGGTGTGTCAAGGTGTCCCGAGTGTCCTGTCCAGTGGTTGGCGGGTTGATAACAGAGGCTGATCAACCATTCCCTGAGGGTGCAAAGACAGCCAATATAACAAAATGACTGCCTCAACCCGGGATATACAGCTGATACCGGGCGCGCGGGCAGTATAAATGAACCTGTAGCCGCAGAGAATCAGCCGTCCAATACTGCTATGGGCAGTGGTCAGAAATACCACGCTGTGCCCAACACCGGCCTGATTACAGTCAGGCCCTTTATTTGGCAGCCCCGGACCAGTAAAATTGCCACCTTTTCCTCCAAGCCCCCCCAAGGAACCCTATGAAACCGTCTATCAAGCCGGCCAACCCCAATTTTTCTTCCGGACCGTGCAGCAAGCGTCCTGGCTATGATCTGGCCGCGCTCGATACCAGCAGCCTGGGGCGCTCCCACCGCGCTGCCATTGGCAAGGACCTGCTCGGCAAGGCCTGCTCCTGGACGGCGGAGATCCTCGGCTTGCCAGAGGGCTACCGGGTGGGTGTGGTGCCTGCCTCGGATACCGGTGCGGTGGAGATGGCGCTGTGGTCCCTGCTGGGCCCGCGCAAGGTGCAGTTGTTTGCCTGGGAATCCTTTGGCGAGGGCTGGGTCACCGATGTGGTCAAGCAGCTCAAGCTCGACAATGTCGAAACCATCAAGGCTGACTACGGCCAGCTGCCGGACCTGAGCCGCGCCGATCCGGCTGCGGATGTGGTCTTCACCTGGAATGGCACTACCTCCGGGGTCAAGACGCCCAACGGCGACTGGATTGCCGACGACCGCGAAGGCCTGACCATTTGCGACGCCACCTCTGCGGTGTTTGCCATGGACATGCCCTGGGAAAAACTCGATGTCGTGACCTACAGCTGGCAGAAGGTGCTGGGGGGCGAGGGTGCACACGGCATGCTGATCCTCAGCCCGCGCGCGGTTGAGCGCCTCGAATCCTATTCCCCGCCATGGCCGCTGCCGAAGATTTTCCGCATGACCAAGGGTGGCAAGCTGATTGAGGGCATCTTCAAGGGCGAGACTATCAATACACCCTCCATGCTCTGTGTGGTGGACTACCTGGATGCTCTCAACTGGGTACAGGAGATCGGCGGTGTGGCCGCCACCATGGCGCGCTCGGAAGCCAATCTCGCCGTGCTGGAAGACTTTGTCGCCAGCCGCGACTGGATCCATTTTCTCGCCGCCGACAAGGCTGTGCGTTCCAATACCAGCGTTTGTATGACCCTGGATCTGGATGCAGATCAGGTGAAAAAAGTGGTCAAACTGCTGGAAGCCGAGGGCGTCGCCTACGATATCAACGCCTACCGGGATGCCCCGGCTGGCCTGCGCATCTGGTGTGGCGCGACGGTTTCAAGCGAGGATTTGCAAAAGCTGATGCCCTGGATTGAGTGGGCCTATGGTCAGGTTAAAGGCGCAGGTTAAAGGCTGCTTTGCGAGCCATCAGGGCAGGCCGTTTTCCTGAGTAAACAGCGTTACGCGGTGCACCTATAAGTGGATGCAGCGACGACACGAATTCAACCATTTACAGAGGCAAAGCCATGTTCAAAGTGCGTACCTACAACCAGATCTCACCCCTCGGGCTCAACCGTTTTGATAGCAGCCGTTACCAGGTTGGCCCCGAGCTGGCCGATCCCGATGCCTTTATTCTGCGCAGCCAGAAGCTGCAGGGTGAACCTGTTCCCGCCAGCGTGCTTGGCGTGGCCCGCGCCGGTGCCGGGGTCAACAATATTCCGGTGCCCGAATACACCGCTAAGGGTATCGTGGTGTTCAACACCCCCGGCGCCAACGCCAATGCGGTGAAGGAACTGATTGCGGCGGCCCTGCTGCTCAGCTCCCGGGATATTTTTGGCGGCATGAACTATGTGCAGGGACTCACCCACATGACCGATGCCGGTGAGATGTCCAAACTGCTGGAAAAGGAAAAGAAAAACTTTGCCGGTTCGGAAATCCTCGGCAAGACCCTCGGCGTGATCGGCCTTGGCGCCATCGGTTCCATGGTCGCCAACATGGCCCTTGAACTGGGCATGAATGTGGCGGGCTACGACCCGGCGCTGTCGGTGGAGTCCGCCTGGCGCCTGTCGAGCCGGGTTGAAAAAATGGACAGCCTGCAGTCACTGCTCGCCAAGTCGGATTACGTCACCCTGCATGTGCCGGCCATTGCCGCTACCCGTCACCTGATCAATGGGGATACCGTCAAGTTCTTCAAGCCGGGCGCCAAGCTGCTCAATTTTGCCCGCGAGGAGATTGTGGAGGCCGAGGCCCTGATTGCCGCGCTGGACAACGGTACTCTCGGTGGCTACACCGCCGACTTCCCCACCCCGCAGCTGCTGGGGCGCAAGAACGTGATCCTGATGCCCCACATCGGCGCCAGCACCGAAGAGGCGGAGGAGAACTGCGCGATTATGGCGGCGGACCAGCTGATGGATTTCCTTGAGAACGGCAACATTCTCAATTCCGTCAACTTCCCGCCCACCGTCATGGCCCGCAGCGGCGGTCACCGCATCACCTTCAGCAACGACAATGTGCCAAAGGTGCTGGGCAACGTGCTGGCCATTCTGGCCGACAGCGATAACAACGTCATCGACCTGGTCAACAAGAGCCGTGACAACGTGGCCTACAACATTATCGATGTGGAAGATGCGCCTGCGGCCGACATCATTGCCCGCATTACTGCGGTTGAAGGCGTGATCCGCGTGCGCGTACTGTAACCATCTGTACCCGGGTCAGCCGCGCGAGCGTGCGGCTGACCCGCTTTTTCTCCCGTCTCCCGTCTCTCATTACCCATTCCCAGCCCTAACCGGCAATGCTTTTGCGCAGCTGCTCCACTTCCATCCCCAGGGTGTCCATGGCGGCGTAGGTCTTCTCCTCATCCTGATTTTTAACCGCCAGGTGCAGCGCCCGCACTGCCCGTTCCAGATAGGTCATCTTGAAGACCCCGGCAATACCCAGCAGCTGGTGAATGCTTTCCCGCAGGCTGTCGTCGTTGCGCGAGTCGATGGCCGTTTGTGCCGAATGGGTGAGTTTGGCCACTTCGTGGATAAACAGTTCGAGATCCACATGGGAGGGTGTCTGGGCGGGATGGTCGCTATCGGCAGCTGGCAAAGCAGGAATCTGCAGGTGCTGCCTGAGAGTGGTGAACAGCCTGGCTTCATCAAAGGGCTTGAACAGCAGGTCGTTGGCCCCGGCATCGAACAGGGCATTTTCCTCCTGCTGGAGTATATCGGCAGTCAGCATCACAATCGGTGTGTCGCGGTTGGGGCCGTGGCCGCTGCGGATATTTTTGACAGCGTTGATGCCATTGACTTCAGGCATGTGCACATCCATCAAAATAAGGTCGAACGGCTGCTGATCGCAGATGATGATGGCTTCCAGACCATTGGTGACCGTGGTGTAGTGGCTGCCGAGCTTTTGCATAAAGGTGGATAGCAGCAGGCGGTTGAACTCGTTGTCCTCGGCAATCAGGATATTGGCTTGCAGGGATGCGCCGCCAGCGAAATGGTTGCCATTTTTCTCGCGGCTTTGTTCGGTAAAAATCTCGATAATCTCGGCGATTACCGGGGGTTTGTCCATGAACAATACTGGTTGCTGGTAGGGCATCTGGTCCTGGTGCAGTGCCGCAGTGAGGGTGTTGAGGGGCGAAATGATCAGGATAGGACAGCTGAAACGCTCCTTCAGATAGGCGGCATGCTGATCGAACATCCCCGCAGCCTGACCGACCGGCACAGAATAGACAATGATATCGGGGGCCTGGAACTTGCCGCCAATCTCCAGATCTGCGGTGGTTTCACAGGATTCGATATTCACCACAAAATTACCCAGCATATGCTCCATCGCCTGGCGGCTGTGGGGATGCGGATCAAACAGCAGGGCGCACTGGTAGCGTGCGGTGGCGGTTGAGGGCTGAAAGGGAGCCAGTGGCAACGGCAGTTCAACCCGAAACGTGGTGCCCTTGCCCGCCATACTCTCGATGTTGATATTGCCGCCCATCTGCATCACCAGGTTGCGGACGATGGTCAGCCCGAGCCCCGAGCCGCCAAAGCGCCGCGAGATGGAATTATCGGCCTGGGAGAAAGGCTCAAAAATCAGGGCGCGCTGCTTTTCGGGGATACCGATACCGGTGTCGATAACACTGATCGCCAGCCGCGCCGTGTTGTGGTCGCTACCCCGGGTTTGAACTTGCACCACCACCTCGCCACTGGTGGTGAACTTGATGGCGTTGGATACCAGGTTGTAAACGATCTGGCGCACCCGCAGGGTGTCGCCAATCAGTGCCTGCGGCACATCGGGGGCAATATCCAGAATCAGTTCGAGGCCTTTTTGATGGGCCGTTGGCGCCATCAGCGAGATCGGGGTTTCGATGCAATCGGTGAGATTGAATACCGACGTTTCCAGCACAATGCCGTTGGATTGCAGGCGCGTGATATCGAGGATGTCATCGATCAACTGCAGTAGCTGCAAAGACGCCTGCTGGATGATCTCACAGTAGCGTTTTTCGGCAGAGTCCAGCTTCGAGTCACCCAGCAAGCGCACAAAACCCTGGATAGCGGTAATGGGCGTGCGCAGCTCGTGGCTCATCTGGGCGAGGAAATCGCTCTTTGCCTGGTTGGCGGCCTCTGCATCCTGGCGGGCGTGGTCGAGGGCCAGGTTGTTTTTCTTCAGATCATCAAGGGTTTTTTGCAGCTGGATGGTGGCATCAGACACCTTTTTTTGCAGGTTGTGGCGGCTTTCTGCCACGGTCTGGGCGAGGTGATTGATGCCCTGGGCGAGAATTGCCAGTTCATCATTGCTGGTGGGGTTGAGCTGGGTGTAGAGGTTGCCCTGCTCCAGTTCCCTGACCATGCGCGTCATGGCGATGATGGGCTGTACCACCTTGTTGCTCAAAAAGTAGGTGAGTATCGCCGCGCCTGTGAGGATCACCAGGCTGATCAGGACGTGGGTCAGTAAAATTGCCCGGGTCTGCTGTTCCATTGCCGACTTGTCGGCGCTGACGACCACCCAGCCGAGCAGGTTCTTCTCGCCATCACTCTCTGCCTCTTCGTATTCGTAGTCAGATACATCGAGGTTGGTGAGATAGACCGGCTTCTCAATCACCAGGCGTGTGTCGTTTAGGGCCGTGTATTCACCATTCTTGTATTCCCGGGGGCTGGGCGCCGTAGTGGAGCCCGAAGCAAAGAGAATATCCCTGTTGTGATCGAGGAAAACCACCGAAAGAATGGATGGAATCTGCTCTGCCGCCATGGTGAGCGGCTTGAGCAGGTCTGCCCGTGCTGAATAGAGAGCAAAATCCGAGATCGCTGCCAGATTGCCAGCGGTGAGTTCCGTGGTTTTATTCAGGCTGGCTTCAATCTCGGCGCTGCGGGTTTCAATGGTGTGCCAGGTGATGATAGAGGTCACAATCAACACCGGAATAATACTCAGCAAAAAGAGCTTGGTGCGGATGCCTGTGGTATTGCAGGGTTTGTCTGTCACGGTGTCTTGTCCTTGTCGAGACGCTGAACAAGTTGCTGGTAAACAGCTTCCTCGCTGGTGATGGGTATGTCGAGGGCTCTGGCAACGTAAAGATTGAGCTCAAGGGTAAAATAGTGCGGCTCAAATGCCTGCCACAGTGCCTCATCATCCTGGTTGATGTAGCGTTCGAGCCATTCGCCCGCCTGTCGGCTGACATCCTGAGGCGACGTCAGCAGCGAGGCCAGGGCGCCAGCCTGGGTGTAGGAGCGCGAGAAACCGAGAACGGGAATCTTGCGCTTGTAGCTCAGATACAGCGCCCAGCGGGCGATGGCGCGGTTAAAAATGCCCTGGTCGGGTATGGCGAGAAACAGGTCGCTGCGGTTGATCAGGGGCGTCAGTTTTACCAGCGGATTGGTGTGCTCGTCTATCTCTTCGGCAACCAGAGTGAGGTTGTGGTGCGCAGCCAGTTTCTCCAGCATAGGCTTGTGCTGTCTTGAGACAGGGCCGAGTGCTGTCGACAGTATTTTCATGTCCGGTTTCAGCAATGTGGCCAGCACCATGAAGCGTTCCAGGGGTTGGTTGATAAAGATGGCTGCGCGCTGGTCGAGATGGACTGGCTGGTCTGCGGTCATGTTGAGCCAGGCGGATTCAGTGACGAACAGGCTCAAGAGTCGGTTGTCCGGGAATTGCCGCAACGCCAGCTCGGTGGCACTGGTGCCAATCGCCACCAGCAAGCGGTCGCTGCTGATCGCGCTGGCGTCAAGATTGCGGGCCAGGGTGACTTGCACCCTGGCGGCAGGATCTTGCGCGCTGACCCTGGCTTTCAGGGCCTCAGCCAGTTCGTCGTAGTAGGGGGTGTGGGCCGAGAGAATGATGTCAATCCTGGTGGCGGCATGCAGGCTTTGACCTGCGAGCAACAGCACAACAGTGAGGCAATAGCGCAAACCTGACAGCAGGCCTGATCGTCCCTGCCTGCCGGCACTGGCATCAGCCTTCCTGCTGGCCATGGTCATTTCATCGGTCCTGCGCTAGTTGATTCATTCCCTTCCGTGCAGTGCAAAATCAGGGAAACGTAATTTCCGCAACAAGGAACAGTCGTGTTTCAAACTGGTTTTGGGGGCTGAATTCAGCATAGTTGCTGCCTATATTCTGCGCCACCAGTTTCACCCTGCCAGCACTGTTGGCGACGCTGAAATCATAGGCCAGCTGGGCATCCACCCGGGTAAAGCTCTCGGTGTCTTTGCCATCCTCCCAGCGCAACCCTGATTGGTAATAAGTAAACAGTGACACAGACCAGGCTTCATCAAGACGCTGCCCGATGAGCAGCCCGGCGTTATGGCGGGCCATGCGGTCATCCCGGTCCATCACCACGGGCACCGGCAAACGCGAGCGCAGCTGGCGGCTGTCCATATCGGTGTTGGTGTAATGCAGGCGCACAAAGGTGCTGGCGCTCAGCCGCGCATTGAGCTGGAATTCAGCGCCGCTGAAATGCCAGTAACCGTTGTTTTCAAAACGTCGCAGCTCGCTGTCAAACAGCGAGGTTGGCGGTACGTTGGGTTCGCGCAAATCGTCGATGACATCGGTGACTTTTTCGTCAAACAGGCGCAGGTCAAAATTCAGGTCGGGGTCGGCGGCACGGAACAGGTAGGCCACTTCAAAGCTCTCGAGTTTTTCCTCCTGAAGGTTCGGATCTGAGCGCCGCAGGATGTCAAAGATCAGGCCATTGACGCTGGCGATACTGTTTTCATTGGCTTCCAGCAGCGATGGTGCGCGGTTGCCCCTGGCGTAGCCAAAGCGCAGGAAGTGGCGGGGATTGAGAGCAATATTGGCTGAAACACGCGGCGAAGTCAGGGTGCCCACAAAGGTTTTTTCCACCATGGCGCCGCCATTGAGGGTCAGCCACCCGGTGACCTGCCATTCGCTGTGGGCAAACAGGCGTTGGTAGTCTTCATCCACATCAGCGTTGAAGCCGTAGGGGTGTGCCGCCGAAAATGACTCGTGGCGCGAGCCCACTCCCCAGGCACCGCGCAGGGTGGGTGTGAGGGTAAAGCTGTGTTTCAGCTCGGCGTCGTAGCGCTCCGACTTCATGTTGCCAAAGCCGCTCGACACCTCCAGGTTGAGGGCGCCGATCAGGGCCAGTGCATCACTGCTGCCCAGGCCGGTCATGGCTGACACCAGGTTAATGACAGGTTGGGGTGTGGGAGTGACTGCAGTCAGGAAGGCCGCTGTTGCTGCATCGAGCCCAAGCTGGGTGTAGAAGGGGCCGAGGGGAACAAAATTGCGGGCCTGGAAATGGTTGTGGTAAAGGCGCAGCTCCAGCTCATTGTTTCTATCCAGGCTGCGAGTCCAGCTGGCTGACTGGAAGTGGCTGCTGAACAGGCTGGGAGAATAATCCTCAGGACTGCTACCGTCGCCCCAACCGAGACGGTCGCGGGCGTAGCCCAGATGCAGCTGCAGGGTATCGCGCAGATTGGGGGTATAGGTGCTGCTAACGTTGCCGTTAAACAGTTCCCGTCCGTCCTCGATAGGCCCCTCAGGCACAGCCGGAAAACCGTTGTTGTGCTGGTAGCCGAGTGAGGCGCGGTAATCCATGGCGCCGATGCGGTCACTGTAGCTGAGGCTGGCGTTGCGGGTGTGGAGATCGCCCAGCGTGCTGCGCAGGGTGAGGCCGCTGTCCTGCACCGGCTTGCGGGTGACAATATTGACCGAGCCCATAAAGGCGTTTGAACCCTGGGCGGCAGCATTGGAGCCGCGGATGATTTCGATATGGTCGATATCGGCAAGCTCGATACCGAGGGTGCCCCAGTTGACGGTGGAAAAGATCGACACGTACACCGAGCGGCCATCCACCATCACTTCCATCTGGTTGGGAAATTCACGGCCAATGCCGTGGTAACTGATCCCGTAGCGGTTGTTGTTGACATGGTAGGACTGGAAGCCGGGCACCAGACGGAAGATATCGACAAAATTCTGCGCGCCGGACATGGCGATCAGTTCGCGGTCGATGATGGTGACACTGGCGGGTGCCAGTTCAAGGCGCTGTTCAAAACCGGATACCGCGCTAACGCTGGGAATATCTCCGAGCAGGTCACTCTCGGTAAAAAATACGTTTTCGGCGTTTGCCTGTATGCCAGCCAATAGTGCGAAGCAGGCCGAGAGGCCCTGCAGGAGCGGAAGCTTCAAGCGTCCTGGTTGCATGGAGGTGATCCTTGGCCCGGAGTATTTGTGCGACATTTTATCGGCTTGCAACAATAAAACCAGTTATGATTCGGCGCCCTGACCGACGCTAGCAAGAGGGACATCTACCCATGAGTCTTGAAGATGAACGGCGCGAATACCGCTACAGTCGCCTGACGCGGGCATCCCTCCACGACAGCCCCTTTGCCCAGTTCCAGCACTGGCTCGATCAGGCGCTGCAGGACAAAGGTGTTGCCGACCCCACCGCCATGTGTGTCGCTACCGTTGATGCCTCAGGCAAACCCTGGCAGAGGCTGGTACTGCTCAAGCATTTTGACGAGCACGGCCTGGTGTTTTACACCAACCTGGGTAGTCGCAAGGCCCGTGATATCGCCGACAATCCCCAGGTGAGCCTGCATTTCCCCTGGAATGCCATGGATCGCCAGGTCATTGTCGGCGGCACGGCGCAGCGCCTGTCCAGTGTCGAGGTGCTCAAATACTTTATCTCCCGGCCCCGCGACAGCCAGCTGGCTGCCTGGTCCTCGCGGCAGAGCAGCCGCATCAACTCGCGCCAGGCCCTGGTGGGGCAATTCATGCAAATGCGGGAAAAATTCCGCCACGGCGACATTCCTGTCCCTGACTTCTGGGGTGGTTTCCGGGTAGCACCTGCGGAGTTTGAATTCTGGCAGGGCGGCGAACACCGTTTGCACGACCGCTTTCAGTATTTGCTCGATGACAGTGGCCAGTGGGTGATATCGCGGTTGGCGCCTTAGAGATTTGGGTCTGAAGTCTGAAGTCTGAAGTCTGACGCTAAAAGCAGGGCAACAGCACTGAACATCTTGGCGTCAGACTTCAGACTTCCGACGTCAGACCAAAGAAGTTAAGTAGTAAACAACTTCGCCCTCACCGTCTCCCGATACTTGCCCGGCGTGGCCTGAAAAAACTGGCGAAACAGCCGGGTGAAGTAACTCACGTCCTGATAACCACACAGGCTGCAGATTTCCTGCAAGGTAAGGTTGGTCTGCTGCAGCAGGTCGCGGGCATTGTTGAGGCGCAGTTCCTGCAGATAGTCCACCGGGGTTTTGCCCAGCCCGGTCTTGAAGCGGCGGTTGAAGGTGCGGGTGCTCATGCCGAACTGCTGGGCCAGCTGGGGAATGCTGACCCGCTTGGCAAAATTGTCCTGCAGCCAGATCTTGGTCTGCAAAATGTCCTCGTCGTAGTGGTATTCCACATGCTCGGCAAAGTAGCGGCTGGGCTCGAAGGTGCCGCGAATTTCGTGGAAGAAATTGCGCTCCACATTGTTGGCCACCGGCCGGCCAAACCACAGGAAGATGATATGCACCATCAGCTCCGCCAGGGTGTTGACGCTGGCGGCGCAGTACAGGTTGCCGGCCTGGGTAATAAAGTACTGGCGCTTGAGTTGCACCAGCGGGTAATCCTTCTGGAACTGGTCAAAGTAGTGCCAGTGGGTGGTGGCGGGCTTGCCGTTGAGCAACCCTGCCGCCGCTACAAAACACACCCCGGTGCCCACTGCGGTGATGGCTGCCCCGCCCTCGTGCTGGGCCTTTAGCCAGTCAAGGTGATTCGGGTTGCGGGCGATGGCGCGGCGCGGATTGCGCCACTGGCCCGGTATATGGATCAGATCCAGTTGCGGCGCGCTTTCCAGAGCCGTTGAGGTGGCGAGGGTAAATCCTGAAGCGGACTGGATGGGGGCCGCGCCGGAACTGATGGTGAGGATCTCCAGATCCGGGGCGTTGAGATGCAGCCCGCTGGCGGTTGAGCCCGCCGTTTTCATCATTTCGATGGGGAGGGTGGCGCTGGTGGCCAGCACGTTGTCGCACAGCAAAATGCCGACGCGGCGGAGGTTTGTGCTCATAGGGGTGCCCTGTACTGGGTCGTCAGTTGATTTTGGCTGGATAATTAAACTATATGACCGAATAAGACATTAAGTAAACAGCAGTCTCTGCCTACACTGAGTCATCGCTAGCAAAATTTTGAGACAAACCGATGACAGCATTACCCGTGGTGGTCAGTTACGGCGGTATCAATGCCGCCGGGCGCAGTTCCTTTGACCAATCCTGGCGTCGCATGGTGCTGGACAAGCTCTCTTCGGCGGACCGGCAGCGCACCATCACCGGCCTTGGTGCTCTGATGGGTATTGAGGGAGCCGGGCAGTGGTCGCGCCAGCTTGAGGATGCGGTAATCCGGGGCACCCTGATTCGCCGCATTGAGGATGGCGTATTCAACCCAGACAGCGCCCCCTGGAACCAGTCCATGGTGGTGTGCGGCGCCGACGGTGGCGACCTGCGCCTGCAGCTGAGCCGCCGCAACCTCCCTGAGCAGATTCCCCCTCACTGGCAGGTGATGGAGCTGAGCCATGGCCGGGTCGAGGTGGTGATCCATGGCGAGCAGCGCCTGCTGGTGCCCGACAGCAAGGATTTC
>LADM01000024.1 GCA_000961645.1 Gammaproteobacteria bacterium BRH_c0
GGTGAAGAGCCCACCGCCAAAACCCAGCTGCACCTGGACCGCTGCCTCACCTGCCGCTCCTGCGAAACTACCTGCCCCTCCGGCGTCAACTACCACCGCCTGCTGGATATTGGCCGCGAGGTGGTGGAGCAGAAAGTCCGCCGCCCCCTGGGCCAGCGCCTGCTGCGCGGCGCCCTGCTGGCGGTGATGCCAAGACCTGCCCTGTTCACGCCATTGCTGCGCCTGGGCCAGCTGACCCGGCCTCTGCTGCCCGGCTTTTTGCGGGACAAAGTCCCGTCCCGGCGCAGCACCGACAACCGCCGTCCGACACGCCAACACAGCCGCCGCATGGTGATGCTCGAAGGCTGTGTGCAGCCGGGGATTTCCCCCGGCACCAACGCTGCCACCGCGCGGGTGCTGGACGCCCTGGGTATCAGCGTGGTGAGAACACCCGCCGCCGGTTGCTGCGGTGCCCTGCGCTTTCATCTCAATGAACAAGACGGAGCGCTGGCCGATATGAAACGCAATATTGACGCCTGGCAGCCAGCGCTGGATGCGGGCGCTGAAGCAGTGGTAAGTACAGCCTCCGGTTGCGGGGCACATCTAGACTCCTACGGCGAGTTGCTGGCCCGGGATAGCGATTACGCAGAAAAGGCCCAGCTTGTCAGCGCCAAAAACCGCGATATCGCCCAGATCCTGGCCGCTGAAGAGGGGAGTCTCACCACACTGTTACAGGCCCGCAAGGCTGACAGACCAACGCAGCGCGTGGCCTTTCACTCTCCCTGCACCTTGCAGCACGGCCTGAAAATTCGCGGGCTGGTGGAGCGCCTGCTGGCCGCGGCGGGCTATGAGCTGTTACCCGTGGCGGACAGCCACCTGTGCTGCGGCTCGGCGGGCACCTACTCCATCCTGCAACCGGACTTGTCGAAACAGCTGCGGGACAACAAACTCGCGGCACTCACTAATCGCCAGCCCGAAGTGATCGCCACCGCCAATATCGGCTGCCAGTCGCATCTGCAATCCGGCAGCGACATCCCTGTTCTCCACTGGATAGAACTGATTGATCAGGCGCTGGCCAATCGCACCCACTGAGCCAGCGCACTACTGACGAAAAACACAATTTACGGAGCAGCACACCATGACAGAACGCACCCCAAGGGCAGGCCTGCAGGTCGCCAGCCAGCTTGCCGACCTGGTTGAGCGAGAAATCCTCCCCGGCACCGGCCTTGATACCGACCAGCTGTGGCTGGACTTTGCCCGACTGCTCGCCGATCTCGTGCCCGTCAACCAGGCGCTGCTGGCAAAACGGGACCGTCTGCAAACCGAACTAGATCACTGGCACAAGGCCAATCGGGGCGCGGTAGACAGTGAAAACTATCTGAGCTTTCTGCGCGGAATTGGCTACCTGGTTCCCGAAGTAGAGGACTTCCAGATCAGCACCGACAATGTGGATGCTGAAATTGCCACCCTCGCAGGCCCGCAGCTGGTGGTCCCGGTGATGAATGCCCGCTTTGCCCTCAACGCCGCCAATGCCCGCTGGGGCAGCCTTTACGATGCCCTCTATGGCACCGATGCCATCCCGCAAAGCGACGGCGCTGAAAAAGGCAGTGGCTACAACCCGGTGCGCGGGGCAAAAGTGATCGCCACCGCCAAAGAGTTTCTCGACGGCGCCGCAGCCCTGGCCGGAGGCCAGCGCTGGGAGCAGGTCACGGGCCTTGCCATCGACAATGGACAACTGCAGCTCCATACAGGCAACACAATTACCGCCCTTGCGGATAACAACAAACTGGCCGGATACCGTGGCAACCCGGCATCCCCGCAGGCCGTGCTGCTGGTCAATAACGGTCTGCATGTGGAAATCCGCATCGACCCCAGCCACCCCATTGGCCGCGACGATCCCGCCCATATCTGCGATGTGGTGCTGGAATCAGCAATCTCCACCATCCAGGACTGCGAAGATTCCATCGCCGCCGTGGATGCCGCCGACAAGGTCGAGGTGTACCGCAACTGGCTGGGGCTGATGAAAGGCGACCTCAGCGCTGCTTTCGACAAGGGTGGCAAGGTGATGACCCGCGGCCTCAACCCCGACCGCGACTATCTGGATACCAGCGGTAAACCTTTTACCCTGCCGGGGCGCAGCCTGCTGCTGGTGCGCAATGTCGGCCACCTGATGACCACCGACGCCATTCTCGATGCCCAGGGCAAGGAAATCCCCGAGGGCATCCTCGACGGACTGGTCACCAGCCTGTGCGCCCTGCACGATCTCAACAAGGCAAACGGCCCGCGCAACAGCCGGGCGGGCAGCGTCTATATCGTCAAGCCCAAGATGCACGGACCGGAGGAAGTGGCCTTTGCCAACACCCTGTTTGACCGTATTGAGGATGTACTGAAGCTGCCGCGCCACACCCTGAAAATCGGCATCATGGACGAGGAGCGCCGCACCACCCTCAACCTGAGGGCCTGCATCCACGCCGCCCGGGAGCGGGTGATCTTTATCAATACCGGTTTTCTCGACCGCACCGGAGACGAAATCCACAGCCTGATGGAGGCGGGTCCTATGGTGCGCAAGGAGGCCATGCGCAAGCAGCGCTGGATCAGCGCCTACGAGGACTGGAACGTGGACAACGGCCTCGCCTGCGGCCTGCAGGGCCGCGCCCAGATCGGCAAGGGCATGTGGGCCAAGCCCGACGAAATGGCCGAGATGCTCGCCACCAAGCACAACCACCCGCAAGCCGGTGCCAGCTGCGCCTGGGTGCCATCGCCTACCGCCGCCACTCTCCATGCCACCCACTATCACCAGACCAAAGTGAGCGCAGTGCAGGACAGCCTCAAAGGTCAACACCGCGCCAGCCTCGAAGATCTGGTCATCCTGCCGTTGATGAGGGAGACCAAACCCACCGCAGAGGAGATACAGCAGGAGCTGGATAACAACGCCCAAGGCATTCTCGGCTATGTGGTGCGCTGGGTCGAACAGGGCATCGGCTGCTCCAAGGTACCGGATATCCACAATGTCGGCCTGATGGAAGATCGCGCCACATTGCGCATCTCCAGCCAGCATATCGCCAACTGGCTGCACCACGGCATTTGCAGCGCCGCTCAGGTGGAAGAAACCCTCGCGCGTATGGCCGCCGTGGTGGACAAACAAAATGCCGGCGACCCGGCCTACCGCCCCATGGCCACCGACCTCGCCAGTTCCTGTGCCTTCCAGGCCGCCCGCGATCTGGTATTCAAGGGCCGCGAACAGCCCAGTGGCTATACCGAGCCTTTGTTGCATGGGTGGCGGAGGAAGGCTAAGAGCGTTTTGGTCTGAAGTCTGACGCGAAAGCTCAGAGCTTGGCACGATGTTCGATGACCAGTGCTTGGCGTCTGACTTCAGACGTCCGACTTCAGACCGCCAGCTAAAATCCCATTGTCTGACAAGATATCCCAACACCACTACGGAGAAAAAAATGCTCACCATCAAACGTCTTTCCCAATCCGACGCCCAGTTACTGATCGCTGGCGCCCGCGCCAAGGCCACCGAGATCGGGGTGCCCATGTGTATCGCCATCGTCGATGAATCCGGCAACCTGATCGCCTTCGAGCGCATGGACGGCGGTAAGATCACCAGTATCACCATCGCCACCGACAAGGCATTTACCGCTGCGGCGGCCCGCAAAGCCACCCATGACTACAACGCCGTTTGCGTTCCCGGCAACCTGGCGTTCGGCATCAACAGCGCCATCGGCGGACGGCTGATGGTGGTGGGCGGCGGCTTGCCAGTCAGTGTGGACGGTGAAGTGGTGGGCGGTATCGGCCTCAGCTCCGGTACGCCGCAGCAGGATATGGATTGTGCCCAGGCGGGGATTGATTACTTCTTGAGCCAAATGGCCTGAGTTTCACGTTTCACGTAACACGTTGCACGTAAAAGCAGGCTTCCTAGGAGCATGAGAGCTGGATACGCCATAACAACGCTTTTACGTGCAACGTGTTACGTGTTACGTGCAACGCCCACAAAGTTGCTCCCTCCCCCCCGTGCCAGTAAAATCCCCGCCTTCTCTTGCGCCGCCCACACAACCCACAGGATTCCCATTCAATGAAAACCTACAAGATCGCCATTCTCGCCGGTGACGGCATCGGCCCCGAAATCATGCGGGAGGCCATCAAGGTCTTCAAACTGGTCGAGGAGCGCAATGATGTGCGTTTCGAGCTGATGGAGGCGGCATTCGGTGGTCAGGCCTACTTTGAAACGGGCCATCCATTCCCTGAAGAGACCAAGGCTATCTGTGACTCCGCAGACGCCATCATCAAGGGCCCCATCGGTCTCAGCCATGAAGAGTCACAGAAGATCCCGGTGGATATGCAACCCGAGCGCGGCGCGCTGCTGCCCCTGCGGGCGCGCTACAACACCTACGCCAACTTCCGCCCGGTGTATCTGCCCAAGGCCATCGCCAGCTTCTCGCCTTTGAAGGCGGAGATCGTCGGTGAAGGCATCGATATGATGATGGTGCGCGAGCTGGTAGGTGGCTTGTACTTCGGCCACAAGGAAACCGGCATCAATGAAAACGGCCTGCGCTATGTGAAGGAAACCCTCGAGTACGACGAGGCGCAGATTCGTCAGATCCTCCACGAAGGTTTCAAGCTCGCCAGCCGCCGCAAGAAGGTGCTGCACAATATCCACAAAAGCAATGTGCTGAAGTCGAGCGTGTTGTGGAACGAGATCGTCGCTGAACTCGCCCCTGAATACCCGGATGTCAAAGTGATCCACATGCTGGTCGATGCCGCAGCCACTCACCTGTGCCTCAATCCCACCCAGTTTGATGTGATGGTGATGGAGAACATGTTCGGCGATATTTTGAGCGACCAGGGCGGCGGCATTCTCGGCTCGCTGGGCCTGATGCCCTCCGCCTGCATGGGGCCGGACAAGGCCTACTACGAACCCTCCCACGGCTCGGCGCCGGATATCGCCGGCAAGGGTATTGCCAACCCCTATTCCATGATCGGTTCGGTGGCGATGATGCTGGAAATGAGCTTTGGCATGGAGCAGGAGGCGAAGAATGTGTGGGCTGCCATGCAGGGAGTATTCGCCGACGGCTATTCGACCCCCGACCTGTCGCGGGGCGGCAGCGCCGAACTGATCTCCACCGCAGCCTTTGGCGACAAGGTGGTTGAAAAGCTGCGCGCCATGCCGTTAGTCTCTGCCGGTTAATCCCCGATTGCAGGCCGGGATACCGGCCTGCAATCAGCGTTTTGATTCTGCTAGCCGCGCATCCTGTCCTGATCCAGCCTCCTACCCGTTATTACTCCGCCACTATTTCCAGCCGATTGAGCACACCCTGGGGAACGATAAACGGGGTCCCATATCTGCATCGAGATAGTCACTGGCAAGAAGAAAGGTGCGCAGCGGGGATTAACACCCGCTACGCCCGGGAACTACATAGTTATTTCATGGAGCTGAATATTGATGATACGCAACGTGGCCAGCACCGCCGCAAATACCTGGTTGGCGTGCACGCCGCGGGTTTTGATCTTTTTGTTAGCGGCTGTGCGCCAGGTGACAATACATTCTGTCAGAGCGTTGGTGTTGCCGCCCTTGGGAATCTTGACCTCGTAATCCACCAGCTGCGGCAGGGTAATACCCTTGTCCGTCAGGACCGACTGGATGGCGTTGATAAAGGCATCAAAACCGCCATTGCCCTCACCGGATGCGCTGTGAATCTGGCCCTGTAAATCCACCTTGATATCGACCCGTGAAGACTCGTTGAGCTGACTGTTGATGGTGCAGTCGAGCAGTTTGATGTGCTTGTAATCCTTGCTCTCCATCACATCGGCGATGATAAAGGGCAGATCGTCGAGGGTGATCTGGTGCTTCGAATCCCCCATCTTGACGATGCGCGCCAGCACTTTGGCCTGATTTTCCGGCGACAGGGTAATTCCCAACGCCTCCAGATTCTTGATCAGGGAGGCCTTGCCGCTCATCTTGCCCAGGGCATAGCTGCGGGTGCGGGCAAAGCGCTCGGGAGTCAGGCGGCTGACATAGAGCCCGCCCTTGTGGTCGCCATCGGCGTGGATACCCGCTGTCTGGGTAAAGACATTGCCGCCGACGATGGGAGCATTGTCGGGAATCCATTTGCCGGAGAAATTCTCCACCATCTTGCTGACCTTGACGATGCTGCTTTCGTCGATGGACAACTGCATGTTCATCTTGTCGCGCAGCACCACCGCCACTTCCGCCAGGGACACATTGCCCGCGCGCTCACCGAGGCAGTTGACAGTGCAGTGGATGGAGGACACCCCGGCCTGCACCGCGGCCATCACATTGGCCACCGCCAAGCCATAATCGTTGTGGGGATGGAAGTCGAACTGCAAATCCGGGTAGCGGCTGGTCATGTCGCGCAGGCTGTCGTAGACCTCATCCGGCGCCATCACCCCGAGGGTATCTGGCAGCATGAAGTGGGTGATGCCGATGGCGCGGATGCGATCCATCAGGCCGAAGACATAATCCCGGCTGTCCTTGTAGCCGTTGGACCAGTCCTCAAGGTAGACATTGACCATAAGGCCCTGGGACAGGGCGTATTCCACCGTTGTACAGATATCGGCTGCGTGGCCTTCGAGGGTGTTGCCCAGCTGTTCACGGCAGTGTTTCTCGCTGCCCTTGGTCAGCAGGTTGATGACCCGGCCACCGGTGGCCACAATCCAGTCGACGCTGCGTTTGTGATCGACAAAACCCAGCACCTCGATGCGCCCGTCGAGACCTTCCTGCCTGGCCCATTCATTGATTGCGGTGACGGACTTTTTCTCGCCCTCTGACACACAGGCAGAAGCCACCTCGATGCGATCCACATTGAGGGACTTGAGAAGCGCCCGGGCAATGGCGGACTTTTCCTCAGCGGAAAATGATACACCCTGGGTCTGCTCGCCATCGCGCAGGGTGGTGTCCATTAACTGGATATGTCGCGGTTCAATCATCAGTGCCATTAACAACCATTGAGTGACAGGTGCGTGTGGGAGAGAGGAAGGGAGACAAATCCACTCTAAATCCTGCGAACGCGTTAAAAAAGTGCGCCATTATCCCCTGTAACAGCGCCCGAGTCCATTTGCAGGCCAGGCTCTCGAAGGGGTTCACGCTTACTGCGCAGGGGATCACAACCGAACATTGCCCAGAACAGGGGCAACAAATAGGACAGCATCATGGCCGATGGTGTCACAAAAAAATGCTCTCCATCCACCACAAAACCCAGCTGCATCGGCACCAGCAGGCACAGCCAGAGCTTGCCTTGCGGCTTTGCCAGCAGTCTCCTGAACACCTGCCACAGGCAGGCCAGATAGAGCCCAAGAGCAACCACCCCGCCGTACCAGACCGTGTTGAGATAGATACTGTGGTAGTGGTCCTGCATTGTGGCAGCGGACAGATTAGTGGTCGATGCGGACAAGCCAAAACCCACCAGGCCGTTGAGGGGTGAGTGCAACAACTGGCCAAGACCATTTTGCCAGATGGCAAAGCGATAGGAATTACCGCGCTCGAGACTGTCGAGCACTATCTGGTACAACTGATCTGAGAGCAGCACCGCCAGCACCACTGCCAGCGCACTGCCCGCCAGCCACCACAACAGCCAGCGTGGCTTTTGCATTGCAATCGCCATAACAAACCCCACGATCATCACCAGACAGGCCGCCCGCGACTGCGCCATAACCATCAACAGGGCAAAAGCGCTGGCCGCCAGGTAATAAAACCAGCTGGCAACACCCCGGGCAGAGAGCGCCATAAAAAAGGCCGCAATAAACAGTATCGCCATCATCCAGCCCACATAAATGCTGATACTGAGAATGCCCCGGGTGTAAAACAGCCTGCGATCAATGCCGGGAAACTGTTCACTGAGCATGGCAGGCGTACCCGGCCAGGCCAGGGCAATCAGCACCGCTCCCGCCAGCCCGGCAAGAATAAAATGGGTCAATATGGCCGGCTCGCGCTGCGCTTGAAAGTGGCAACTCAAAAACACCAGCACCATCAGGGTCAACGCCTGCAAGCCGCGCTGCAGTATTTTCCAGTCCTCCTCGCTGGCGCCGTCCCACAACAGTGTCAGGGATAACCAGGCCATCAACAGGACAAACCAGCGCGCCGCATCACTGCCCCATATTGCCCGCAAATCGACCGGACGAATGACAAACAGCACCGGGATAAACACGGCAATGCGGAACACATTGGCCACCGCTCCGCGGCTGTCGAGGATAAAAGCCAGCCAGAAAAACGCGGGCAGCAGCAACCAGAGATAGCGCTCGCGCAGATTTGTCCGCCAGGCATGGACTGTAGTGGTCAGGGTCACAGCTGATGTTTTCCAGACAGCGCGATCACTGCTGCACACTCACAGGCTGATAGCCAATCTCGGCACGGCTCAGCAACTGTTCGATCAGCAGTGGATTGTTAGCCTTGAGAGCACTGTCTATGGCGGTGAGCAGTACTTTCAATTCACCCCAGGGAATAACCTTTTCATTGGCTCGCCAGATTTTGGCGTGGCTGGTGGGCACGGCTGTGTCGTCGAGCAACAATTCTTCGTAAAGCTTCTCGCCGGGGCGAATGCCGGTGTAGCGGATCTCGATATCGCCATCGGGGTGATCCTCGTCTTTCAGGGAAAGTCCCGACAGATGGATCAAGCGGCGTGCCAGGTTATCGATCTTGATGGGTTCGCCCATATCGAGGATAAAGACATCGCCACCCTCGCTGAGGGCGTTGGCCTGTAACACCAGCTCGGCCGCTTCCGGAATGGTCATGAAATAGCGGGTCACCTGGGGATCGGTCACTGTCACCGGGCCTCCGGCCTGGATCTGGGCGCGGAATTTGGGAATCACCGAGCCGGACGATTCCAGCACATTGCCAAAACGCACCATGGTGAAGCGGGCGCCATTGTCACAAGCCTGATCGTCCCTGAACAGCTCAGTATCCTTGGATAACAGGGGCAAGCCGCTGAAATCCGGTTTTGTTTCCCGGCTCAATGCCTGCAATACAAGCTCGGCAAGACGTTTTGTGGCACCCATGATATTGGTGGAACGCACAGCCTTGTCGGTGGATACCAGCACAACACGGTAAACCCCGCAGCTCATGGCCGCATGGGCGACACAGAGGGTCCCAACGACATTGTTGACAAAACCCTGGTAAGCGTTGGTTTCCACCAGCGGCACATGCTTGTAGGCGGCGGCATGGTAGACAGTATCGATGCGGTGCTGACAGAGAATCTCCCGCAACAAACGATGATCCGTCACCGAACCGAGTATCGGGATAAGTTCAAGCGGGGCATCCAGCGCTACCATGGCCTGCTCCAGTTCACTGGCAATGGCGTAGAGGTTGTATTCACTGTGATCAATCAGCACCAGCTTGCCAGGCCTGTGCCGAAAAATATGCCGACACAATTCCGAGCCAATAGAACCGCCAGCCCCGGTGACCACGATACTCCTGCCAGCGATGGTTGCACGCAGCAACGCCTGATCGGCAGGTACCGCCTCGCGACCGAGAATATCCACCACATCCACTTCGCGAATATCTGCCACCTTCACCAGGCCGCGCGCCAGTTCATCCATGGCGGGCACAGAGCGTACATGGACATCGAGAGGCTCGAGAAAGCGAATGATTTCCTGGCGGCGGTGACGGCTGGCAGAAGGTACCGCCAGCAACACTTCACTGATCGCCATGGAGGTGATAAGGCCTGGCAACTGATCCGGGCTGAAAACCTTGAGCCCCGCCACCCGCTGCCCCTGCAAGGCAGGGTCGTCATCCACAAACGCCACCGCCCGGAAGCGCCGCCCCTGTGAAAGCGCACCCACCAGTTGCCGACCCGCATCACCAGCGCCGTAGACTGCTACAGCGCGCCCTCTATGCTTGCCACTGCTGCGATGCCAACCGGCAAAATCCATCACCATCGAAGACAATGAGCTGCCATGCAGCCAGCGGCTCGCCATCAGTCTGGAAGCTACCAGGGCAAGCAGGCTAAAGGCCCAAAACATCACCAGCACAGAGCGCGGCAGCTGGGGCTGCACCTGAAACATAAAGAAAATCAGTAACACTACCAACGTGGCAAAGGTGACACCGCGGGCAAAAACACCAATGACTTCATTGCCTGCATGGCGGGTGACAGAGCTGTAAAGCTCCAGCCTCGTCAACAAGAGCAACACACAGAGAGGAGTAACGACAAACACCGGGGTATAGGTGTCCAGCAAATCAGCGACAGGCCAACCCAGCCGCAGGTAAAAGGCCAGCAGCAGGCAACACTCGACAATCACCAGGTCGGTGGCTATCAGGATGAGCTGCTTGGATGCCCGGGGCAGATGAAGCAGAAACTGTCGCAATGGCTCTTACACCTGTGATTTTTCCCGCTACAGCAGGGTTTTATTCTAACTGCAGCGAACTATTCGCTGCCTGTCGGCGGGGTACCGGCAGCATATCCCTGAAATAGCCCGGTTGTTATCCGGCGTCCAACCAGGCATTCACTTCCTTGAGTTTGTCTTGGGCTAGATTACCTGAGGTGCGTTGTAGAAGCATGCCCTGCACCATCAAGTCGTAGTAGGCCTGACGATAATCCCGCTGGGCGCCAAAGAGCTGTTCGGAAGCATCAAGCAAGTCGACCACAGTGACAGTGCCGTACTCAAGTCCTTTTTGCTGTGCCTCATAGGACTTTTGTGCCGAGGCCACCGCTTTGCGGGTGGCTTCAACACGCTTGTTGGCGGCGCGGGCATTGAGAAATGCCTCGCGGATATCCTTGCTCAGATTGCGCTCCAGTTCTTCCAATTGCTGCTGGCTCAGTCGCAGTTTGGCGCGAGCCTCTCGCACCTGGGCACTGACCTGGCCACCGCTAAACAGCGGCAGGGTCAAGTTGAGGGCTGCTACATAGCTTTCACTTTCCGGTGCGGGTGCATTTTCAAAGCCGATGTCACTTTGTTGGGCCAGCAACTGCAGGTTGAGGTTGGGGTGGCGTCCGCCCTGCGCTTGACGCAAGCCAGCTTCAGCCGCCTTGACAGCATGGCGGGCAGCTTCAAGCCCGTGATTGCTGTTGATCCCCTGCTCAATCCAGGCATCAGGGCTGGACAGGTCCCAACCGACAAATACCTCCTTGCGCAACGGCGCAAGGGGCTCATCCACCTGGCGACCAATCAGCTCGGACACCGCTTGCCGCGCCAGCTCCACCTGGTTTTGGGCATCAATTTCCTCGCTCAGCAGACGATCACGGCGGGCTTCCACCGCCAAAAGGTCGGTGACCATGGCCAGTTGGCGTTTGTAGCGGGCCTCGATCTGACCCAACTGCTTTTCGGCAGCCTGACGCTCCGCCACCACAAACTGAAGGTTATCCTCTGCCGCCAGCACCTTGGTATAGCGGTCAACCAGATCGACGGTGATCATGCCTTCCGTATCCTCAAAGCGCGCAGCGTACTGATCCGCTTCACTTTTGGCGCTGCGGTAGCCTTCCCACTGGGGCTTGTTATAAAGCGACTGGGTTACTGAAAAGCTGTATTTTTCACCGTAGTAGTAATCCCTGATGTCAGCCCCGCTGGTATTGTTTGTGGATTCGCGCACGGTGCGCGTACCCTGGGCATTGACGCTGGCCTGGGGCAGAAGGGCTCCACGGCGGTAGTTTTCCCGTGCCTGATAGATCTCCGCTTCGGCCTCGGCAATCTGCAAGCGCGGATCGGAACCCAGGGTTTCCCTATACAGGTCGAGCAAATCAGAAGCGCTTGCAAAGGGGGCTGCCAGTAAACTTCCCGCTACGAATAGCCCTCCCACAATACGGGCAATCGCTGCCATGGATCAGTCCTCGATCAGTGAGCGTGAAAAGGCGTTGGTGGCCGGTTGTATCAGGTATTGAAGCAAGGTGCGTTCGCCAGTCTTGATCAGCACATCGGCGGGCATGCCGGGCACCAGGGTCAAGCCACTGAGTAGCTTAAACTCTTCTGGAAGCACCTCCACCTTCGCCAGGTAATAAGGTTCGCCGCTATTTTCATCGACCAGACGGTCAGCAGAAATCCTGGTCACCA
Organism: Gammaproteobacteria bacterium BRH_c0; assembly: GCA_000961645.1. Lineage (GTDB taxonomy): Bacteria > Pseudomonadota > Gammaproteobacteria > Pseudomonadales > Porticoccaceae > NAT127. The sequence goes on from LADM01000024.1 coordinate 11,977, forward strand.
CACCGGTGACAGTGTGTGTAGTGGCACTCTTGAAGGCACTGAAGCGAACTTTTGCTTCAGTGCCAACCTCAACCCGGTCAATATCCTGAGGAGACACGCGGGCATCAACTACCAACTCCTGATCTTCAGGCACGATATCCAGTAGCGGTTTACCGGACTGGATCACACCGCCAATCGTGTGCGTGCTGAGGCCAAGGACAATGCCAGACACCGGCGCGCGAATAACCGTGCGGGTCACCTTGTCCTGAATGGCATTGATGCGCTCGCTGACATCAAAGACCTTAGCCTGGGTTTCGGCCAGCTGGTCGACGACCTCTGTCTTGAATTTCTTGTTAAGCTGGAGAATTTCCAACCGGGTTTCACCAATTTTCATTTGAGCCTGAGCTATGGTCGATTGGTGATCTGCAATTTCACCCTCAGTACGGGATACATTGCGCTGCATCTCGCGCAAACGAATCTTATCGACAAAACCCTCTGACAGGAGTTCAGTCAGATCCTTGATTTCTTCCTTGTAGGAGGTGTTGAGCTCCTCCTTGCTGGCCACCAGCGCCTTGAGACCCTTGATCTGTGAACCCAGCTGATCGATACGCTGCTCAAGGACTTCCACTTCGCCCAGGCGGGAATTGCGGCGAGCATTGAATATTTGCTCTTCGTTACGCATTGCTTCCAGCGCTCGCTCGTCCTGTGCCGCTATATCATCGGCAAACTCGATGGTTTCCAGATCATCCCGCTCGGCCACAAGGCGACTTTCCATCGCCCGCGCGCTGTAGTATTGCCCCCTCAATATTCCCAACTCAGCCTTTGACTGGGTAGCATCCAGCACGATCATGGGTTGACCAGGCTCGACCATTTCGCCATCGGTTACCAGGATTTCAGAGACTATCCCGCCCTCCAGGTGCTGCACTGTCTTGCGACTGCCTTTTACCGTCACCACACCAGGCGCCAAGGCGGCACTGTCGAGGGGCGCAAAAGCTGCCCACATGCCAAAGATACCGAAGGTGACCAACACTACGATAAGCCCGATTCGCAACGGTTTGCGGTCGGAGGTTTCCAGCTCCATCTGATTTTTTTCAGCAGGCAAGCCTGATTGAAACGCAGTCACGATTTAATCCTTGCTATTGGCAGATGAGGTGGATGGCGCGATATTAACCACTGCGGGCTGCGGCTTGGCTGACGCTGTGGCCTTACTGCCGCTGCGCATTTGCTCCAGCACTTTGTCCTTCGGACCATAAGCGGCAACCTGGCCATCGGCAAGCACCATGATATTGTCCACCAAATTGAGAATACTGGGACGATGGGTTATTAAGACAGTGGTGGCGCCGCGCTGCTTGAGTGCCTGCACTGCCTGGGCAAGAGCCAATTCACCCTGGTCATCAAGATTGGAGTTGGGTTCATCCAGCACCACCAGCACAGGGTCGCCATAAAGGGCGCGCGCCAGGCCAACCCGCTGGCGCTGTCCGCCGGAAAGAGCACCACCGCTTTGGCCAATGACTGTATCGTAGCCCTGGGGCAAACGCAGGATCATCTCGTGCACGCCAGCAGCCTGTGCCGCAGCGACCACCTTATCCGCATCGACATCGCCAAAACGGGCTATATTCTCGCTGATAGTGCCATCAAATAACTCGATATCCTGGGGAAGGTAACCCAGATAAGGACCGATTTCTTCGCGGTTGTAGGTAGTAATCTCCGCACCGTCGAGGCGGATTTTGCCGCCCATGGTAGGCCAGATACCCAATAGACCGCGCGCCAACGTGGATTTACCTGCGGCACTGGGGCCAATGACTGCCAGAGTATCGCCAGGTTGAATGGCAAAGCTGGCGCCCTTAATGATGGGTGTCTTGGCCAGAGGCGGGCCAATCATGGCCTGTTCAAATCGGATGGCACCTTTGGGCGCTGGCAGGGACATACGCTCAGCATCCGGGGGTATCTGATCAAGTAGCTTGTTGAGGCGTTCGTACTGGGTGCGAGCCGTGACAAAACCTTTCCATGAGCCAATAAGCAGGTCAATGGGAGCAAGCGCCCGCCCCAGCAAAATGGAACCGGCGATCATCAAGCCCGGTGTGATTTCCTGATGAATCACCAACCAGGCACCCGCACCCAGGGTAAGGGACTGCATCACCAGGCGAAACACTTTGGAGAAAGAAGTAAAAACGCCGGCCTGATCACTGGCCTCACTTTGCCAGTAAAGTGATTTTTTACTGCGTTCTCGCCAACGTTCACGGATGTTGGCGAGCATCCCCATCGATTCGATCACTTCCGCATTGCGAAGATTCGTCGAAGCCACGTTCTGGGCTATCTGCTGCTCCTTGGTCGCCTCGGCGAACAAGTTTGCAGTCATTTTTTCATTCACCACCGCAAGAATCACCAGCACAATGGCGCTGAAAACACCAATAAAACCAAAGATCGGGTGAAACATGAACATAACCGCCATGTAAAGTGGCAGCCAGGGAGCGTCAAAGAAGGCAAAAAATCCGTTGCCAGTCATAAACATGCGCAGGCCATTCAGATCCTGCAGGGGCTGTGCAGAGGATATCGTGCCAGCGGAGTACAGGGACTGCTTATGACTGATATCAAACAGTTTGCCGCTCATCAGGCCATCAAGCCGTGAACTGACACGCACCAGAATTCGCGATCGCACCCATTCGAGAGCGCCCATCGTGGCCAACAGGAAGACCATGATCAGGGTCAGCATCAACAGTGTCAGGGTATTGCCGCTGCCCACCACACGGTCGTACACCTGCAACATATAAAATGGCGGGACCAGCATCAGCAAATTAATAAAGAAACTGAACACGCCAGCGTAAATAAAAGAGCTCTTGCACAGGCGCAATGCCGTCTGCAGGTCATTTTTGTTGATGGTCTTCACCCGATTTTATCCAGAAAATGGCTGACCAGGGCACAACCACCTAGCCAGTACTCTATATGGGACCCGGATTCTAGCAAATCCACCCTGCAAAATCTGCCAAGAGTCTTGCCAGCTTCAAGGATTGAGACACACCCCACAGTTTGTCTATCGCTAGCTAGCCCGTTGCCAAACGAATTTGGGCCTGCCTGGGCGTGCAGGGCGTCAATGAACCACGCCTTCAGTGGCCGCGCCCTGCGGAGCCTGCTTTCTGATCCACTGCGGCCAGATATCCAGGGGCCAGTCACCCTTGCGGTACTGAAGAAACAATATCTGCAACAGCTGGCGGGCCTCCATTGGCGTCAGGGGCATGGTCGACACAGAGCCGTCAGGCATCGGCAGGCGCAGCTGCAGGGCATCAGCGCTGGTGCGAATATTGAGGGTTTTCACCAGGACGGGAGGGGCTGTACTTTTTGACGCATCCACCGATGGTGACTTTGATTTGCGCATCATCGCCTCCTCCTGAAAATACGTCTGCACCATCGACTTGCCCCTATCCGTAGCGGTCACCGTTGTTTTGTCGAGGTAGTCCACAAACGTCTTCACCAGCCCCCGGCACAAACGCTGGGTCAGCCAGAAGGTAACGGCCTCACCGCCCCTGATCTGGGCATTCATGCGGATACGATCCTCAACCGCAACATAGCTGAGTGTCACTTTTTCGAGCAGGAAGCGCTGGGTATCGGACATAACAGGATGGACTGCGGTTGGCGTTTAAGCTCAGGCCCTGGCAACCAGAGGGGTGGCAGCAGGGGTTTGCCCGGTCAGGACCGGATCGGCACAGGCAAATGCAGACCCGGTTGAATCATAGTGCGGAGATTCAAGGGGCTGTGGGCAACTCTTTCTTCAGTTGCTCAGCATAACTCACGCGCGCGGTACGAAAAATGGCCAGCTGGTTTTGCAGGTTGATGATCTCGGCATCTGCATAGCGCAGATTGGCGATCTGTGCTTTGGCATTGTCGCTGAGGTTGGCCAGCGAGTATGCGGTGCCGTCGATGGTGATTGTGGGATCTTTTACTTTCTTGGTAGCCATTGTAGTTCCTTGCTTGACAATATTCGGAATAGGGAAGTGATAAACGCTGCGGAAAGTTCGCGGCGGCCATTCTAAACGCCATGAAGGATATTCACAAATGAGCTTGCCGCCTTCCAGCCCCACATCAACACTTTGCCCGCCACACAGGGTTTGCCTATCCCGGACGTTACACCTGCATGGCAAGGGCTGCCTGCAAGAGTCATGAATAGCAACAACTCCGTGGCTACACCACCGTCAAATGCTGTATCAAGCGCTCAACAGCAACCGCTGTGTCAGTCGACAAAACGTCCAATCGGGCGTCGCCGAGCAGGTCTTTTGTTACCACACTTTCGCTCAGGGCATCGGACACATACACCCGGCCTCCCACAATGGGCAACAGCTGCTGCACAAATGCCTCCAATCTCATATTGCTAGCGCTGGAGGGAATTTCACCTTTTGTAGAGACATTGAAACGATCACCCGCAACAACCAGTGCATCGATCCTGTCGAATGGCAGTCCACTGCGCAGCAAATCGTCACCATTTACTGCCAGCACGACTGCCTCAACTGCTGTATCGGTCAGCAAGCCCTGCGCTGCGGTAAAGAGATTGACTTTGCCCCGCAGCAGGGTCTGCCCCCCAACGGCAACCATCCGATCCGTCGCGTAGCCCACTGTTTTGCCGTTAGCGGTGAAAGTTTTGACCAGCACCCTGGAAAAATTCTGGGGCGCCCCATCGCCCACCACCATGATCACGGGGATTCTCCCGTTCCCCACCAACAACTTGCTCAAAATGACACCATATAGATGCGCCGCCGTCGTCTGGCCAATATTGGGCTGGCCATTCACTTCACAAACTGCAGCGCCAGTTTCCTGCCAGGAGCGGGCAATATCCGGAATCAGCAGATCAACACCGGCAAGATCCAGGCGCAAGATACGCGCTGCGCGCTCCGCCAGCAGGCGGTTATCGGGGTGGACTTGGTCGAGCACCGCCACCGGCACCCCGCCATTGGCGACATTGGCCGTGCGCCGCAAGCGCACAAACTGCCCAGGTTTCAGTACGCTGTCTCCGTTCAAGCCCTCCTGTGCCAACAGGTCAATTGCCTCTTCGTTGAAGTCCAGGCGTTGCAGTGGTGAGTGAGCATCCACACCTCGGTCAGGATTGCGGTTAACCTCCTCCACCAGCTCCAACAGGGTGCGGACACCGTCGCCCGTAACGCCCCCGGGAACCCGCTCGATGGCCCAGATCAATTCGCCGTGGAGCACAGTCAGCCGGTAATCATTGCCGTAAATATGTTTTTCCACTAACAACTGTGATGAATACTTGCGGGCACCGGCAAAGGCTTTACATAGCTGCTCCTCATCATGCAGCCCTGCAGCCACTCCCACACCGCCATCCAGGTTTGCGGGCTTGACCACAACGGGGTAACCCAGCCGGGCGGCCACAGCAAGGGCCTGCTCTTGAGTACTGACCAGTTGATGGGCGGGCACGGGCAAGCCACCGCGGCGCAATACTGCCGCAGCCTGCTGTTTGTTACGGGCGATCTTGGCAGAGATAGACGAAGTGCAATCGGTAAACGAACTATCCAGCCAACGCGAGCGAGCGCCTTGGCCAAACTGATAAACCCGGGCTGAAATATGGCACACAGGCACCCCCATTTTCTGGGCGGCTTGTAAAAACCTCACGGTGTTGGACCCAGAGGGAACCTCTTTGGAAATTTTAGCCAGTGCGACCGACAAACCCTCCAACACATCATCACAGGATCCCCCCCCCCAGGCTTTGTTGATTGCGGCCAAAACCCATGTGAAGGCCTGTGCTGCAGCCCCAGCCTTGCGGTCCAACGTCGCAAACACCAGGACTGCCCGGCGCGAGCCACTGGCATCCAGCCCCACAATGCGGCCATCCTGAGCCAGCGGCATTCCCGTCTGGCGCTGCACTTGCCCGGTCCAGTACAGCAATCTTTGGAGCAATCCCTTCAGGGGCTCCACATGCCAGACAGGCCTTCGCTGCTGCCTGTCTGGCAGGGCCAATTCCAGCACACTATCCACACGGGCCAGCAGGGCTGTCGTATCTCGACCTACCAAATCTGCCAGCAAGCCCTTTTCCGATCCCAAGAGAATAACGGCCCGCAACCCAGGGTAGGACAGGCCCGGGATAAATCCAGGAATCACATCCATCTTGCCTGCCAGGGCAAGCGGCGGCGCGCCAGCGGCTTGACCCTCAATCACTTCATTCATAAACGTCAACCGCTACTTTGCCAGTTCCGAAAGGGGATGTACTTCCCACTATTTTTCCACTACCACCTTTTCTGCTACCACCGTCGTCAATTCCCATTGCATGCCGATACCGCCATCGGGCAATGTCTCTACACCCAGCTCTTGGTGAATGGCAATGGCCGTCTCGGCGATGCTGGCGGTGCGCAAATCAAACAGGTCATGACAAAATCGGGCCATGTCCTGCTCTTTGTCAAACTCCCAGCAAAACGATATCGCCTCGTTGGAAATGACTGTCCATCCGGTGTCGCGCAACTCATCCAGGGTGATGGCTGACAAAAAAACGCCCTCATGGCCAGTACTGTTATGGTCACCGACAAAGCCATCGAGAAATTTCGCAGGGGCTGAATTCACTGCCACATCAGAGACCACAAGCCGACCACCGGGTTTGACTACCCGCAACAGCTCGGCAAACAGTGGCCGTTTGTCTTCCAGGTGATGAATACCGGCAACACTCATGGCCACATCGATACTGTTATCCGTCCAGGGCAACGGCAACAGTGGAACCGAGACAGGATCGGCGCCCCTGTCGACGCTCTGGCCGACATGGGCGTAAAAACTGCCGCAAGGTTCATGGCCCAACCATTCACACCCAGCGGGTAGATACGCCGCCAGATAGCCGCCACCGGCGGGAACATCAGCTACCTTCATGCCAGACAACAAGCCGGCCCGCTCGATCACCTGGCCAAACTCCTTCGCCCGCGCAGCCGGAAACATCCGCATAGCGCGGTCGTAGGCAGTGCCGCGCACATCAAACAACTGGTCATAACGTTGCATTATTTGTCCTTTGGTGAATAACCGTAAGCCCATATCTGGCCGGGCTTTTATTTGATCAGGCCGACAAGGTTAATCTGGGTCACCGGGCCAGCAGCTCATCAATCAGCCGGAGATGTTGCGGCAAACAGCGGGTTTTCAGGTCGTACTTCTCAACAATTGTATCCCTGGCGCGCACTCCTGCCTGGCGCCGCACCTGCGGCTGATCCAGCAGAGCGTCAGCCTTTTCAATCAATTCATCGCTGTTGTGGTAATCAAACAAAAAGCCGTTTACGCCGTCCTCGATCACCTCGACCACAGGCGTCGTGTCGGAAGCCAGCACCGTCGTCTGGCAGGCCATAGCTTCAAGCATCGACCAAGAAAGCACAAAAGGCGCAGTGAAATAGATATGCAGGGAGCTGATGCGAAACAGGTTCAAAAGCGTCGCGTAGGGGACTTTTCCGACAAATACGATCCGCCGCAGGTCCAACTCGCCCTCGACCTCTGCCAGGAGAACTTCCTTCCAACTTTTGCCGGAGTAATGGGGTCTGCCATAACTCACATCGTCACCACCCACGATAAGGGTGATGGCCTTGGGTCGACGCTTTTGAAGTCTTGGCAAGGCTCGCATGAAAAGGTGGAATCCCCTATAGGGTTCGAGGTTACGCACCGAATAGGTGATAACCTCATCAGCCTCCGATAAAGTCAGTGGGGGTGATCCCTGCACATTGATGGTGACAGTGACGCCAGACACTGGCGCCACCAGATCTGTGTCAACGCCATCATGGATAACGTCGATTTTTGGCTTGAATTCGTCAGGAAAGGTGCTCCACTGCCAGTGGGTGGGACAGACACCCTGGTCGGCCATTTCCAAAGACAGCAGGTTAGTAGCATTCTTGGAGCGCAAGCTCATCCTGCCGCCAATATCGATTGGAAGTTCCGGATCAAAGTCCACCATGGGTCCGTCCGGGCGGTGGTAAAATTCAAAATAGCTGAGAAACTTTGCCCGAGGAAACACTTCTTTGAGATAAAGTGAATCCCCCCAGCCTGGATGAGAACAAATGATGTCAGGGGCAAGTCCATTTTTGCGCCGGCGTAAGGCCAAACTTGCCACAGCTTGGGCTCGAGCAAGTTGGGATTCGAACTCGCTCGCCAACCCTCTGCCACCAGCCTTGAATTCCTCTGGCATTTCATACCCCAAAAGTTGAACACCTTGCTGGGGAATATAAGCGAGTTGACGAGTTACATTGGGCTTTTCCCCAATAGCATAGGCCTCCCAATCGGGATGAGCGGCAAAATGGCGGGCTATATAGCGATATTGGCCAGGAAAGTTCTGGTGAGCGAAAAGAATTTGCATGATATAGAAGTAACAACCAAGTTAATTTTGCCTTCCCGTGGCCACCTCCCCGCAAGGGTGTAAAATGGCAGTGTCGGGCACGGCCCACAGTTCCAAACCTTAACATAGATTCACACCGCAGCTTTCATATGCAATGAACGCTGCACACAAATTACCAAGACCGGAAAACAATGAAAATACTGATCACCGGAGGCGCAGGCTTTATCGGTTCCGCCCTTGTCCGCCACATCATCGCCCACACCGGCGACAGCGTGGTGAATGTGGACAAGCTCACATACGCGGGCAATCTGGAGTCACTGGCAAATGTGGCCAGCAATACGCGCCATGCCTTCGAGCAGGTTGATATCTGTGATCGCCCGGCGCTGGAGCGTGTCTTCAGCCAACACCGGCCCCATGCCGTGATGCACCTGGCGGCAGAAAGCCACGTCGATCGCTCCATCGACGGCCCCGCCATCTTTATCGAAACCAATATTGTCGGCACCTACACATTGCTGGAAGTGGCCCGTGAATACTGGCAGGGCCTGGACAGCGAAGGCCAGCGCGCATTTCGCTTTCACCATATTTCCACCGATGAAGTCTACGGCGATCTTGACGGTGACGATCTGTTCACAGAGCAAACCTCCTATGCCCCCAGCTCGCCCTATTCCGCCAGCAAGGCCAGCGCCGATCACCTGGTGCGCGCCTGGCACCGCACCTACGGCCTGCCGGTGATGGTGACCAACTGCTCGAACAATTACGGCCCCTACCATTTTCCCGAAAAGCTGATCCCCCTGACCATCCTCAACGCCCTTGAGGGCAAGCCACTGCCGGTGTATGGCAACGGCCAGCAGGTGCGTGACTGGCTCTATGTGGAAGACCACGCCCGTGCCCTGTATACCGTACTCACCCTGGGGCAGGCTGGCGAAACCTACACTATCGGCGGCCATAACGAAAAAACCAATATCGAGGTGGTGGCCACCATCTGCCAGCTGCTCGACGAGCTCGTTCCCTCCCCGCTTGCCCCGCGCTCCACGTTGATCACCCACGTTGCCGATCGCCCCGGTCACGACCGGCGCTACGCCATCGATGCGGAAAAAATCCAGCGCGATCTCGGCTGGCAACCGCAGGAAACCTTCGCCAGCGGCATTCGCAAGACCGTGCAGTGGTATCTCGACAACCGCGACTGGTGCCGCCGCGTGCAGGATGGCAGCTACCAGCGCCAACGCCTGGGACTGGGCGAATGAAAATCCTGCTGTTCGGCAAGCAGGGTCAGGTGGGGTATGAATTGCAGCGCGCCCTCCGCCCTCTCGGGCACATCGTCGCCCTTGATCGCAACGGCCACGACAGTCTGTGTGGCGATCTCGCCGACACACAGGGTATCGCCAGCACCATCGCCCGGGTGCGCCCCGATGTGATCGTCAATGCCGCCGCCCACACCGCCGTGGACCGGGCCGAAAGCGAAGCGGATCTCGCCTTCGCCATCAATGCCACTGCACCCGACGTTATGGCGCAAGAGGCGGCAAAACTCGGCAGTTTGCTGATTCACTATTCCACTGACTATATTTTTGACGGCAGCGGGGCCAGACCCTGGCGGGAAACCGACACCCCCGCCCCACTCAACACCTATGGCCGCAGCAAGCTGGCGGGGGAACAGGCCATCCAGGCGAGCGGCTGCCAGCACCTGATATTGCGCACCAGTTGGGTATACGGGAAACACGGCCACAATTTTGTCAAAACCGTGCTGCGCCTGGCGCAGGAAAGACAAAGCCTCGCCATGGTGGCGGACCAGATTGGCGCCCCTACAGGCGCCAGGCTGATTGCCGATGTCACCGCCAAAGCCCTGGCCACAGCCATTCACCAGCGACAATCGGGCATTTACCATCTCGCCGCCAGCGGCGAAACCAGCTGGCACGGCTATGCCACTTTTATCGTCGAACAGGCCCGCGCCAACGGCCTGCAGCTGGCCACAGAGCGCATCGAACCGGTGGCTAGCAGTGCGTTTCCGACCCCGGCGCAAAGGCCCGCCAACTCGCGCCTCGACACCGGCAAATTGCAGCGCCAGTTTGCCCTCCACCTGCCACCCTGGCAGGAGGGAGTGTCACAACTGATCAAGGAACTGACAGGAATCTCCGCATGACTGCCGACAAGGCCACTCACCCCAAAAAGCGCAAGGGCATCATCCTCGCCGGTGGTTCCGGCACCCGCTTGCACCCCATTACGCTGGGGGTTTCCAAGCAGCTGCTGCCCATCTACGACAAGCCGATGATTTACTACCCCCTGTCGGTGCTGATGCTGGCGGAAATCCGCGATATCCTGATTATCAGCACACCGGAGGATCTGCCCAACTTCCGCAAGCTGCTCGGCGATGGCAGCCAGTTTGGCATCCACCTCAGCTATGCCGAACAACCCTCACCGGATGGCCTCGCCCAGGCCTTTATCATCGGCGAGGACTTTCTGGCCGACAGCCCCAGCTGCCTGATTCTCGGCGACAATATCTTTCACGGTCACGGTTTTACCGGCAAGCTGCAGGCCGCCAACGCACGCCAGCACGGCGCCACGGTATTCGGCTATCACGTGGCAGACCCGGAGCGCTTCGGTGTGGTGGAATTCGACAACGACGGGCGCGCCATCAGCATCGAGGAAAAACCTGCCAAACCAAAATCGGCCTATGCGGTGACCGGCCTGTATTTTTATGATGAGCGGGTTGTCGATATTGCAAAAAACATCAGGCCCTCAGCGCGGGGTGAGCTGGAAATCACCGACATCAATCGCATCTACCTCGACGACAACAGCCTCAACGTGGAAATGCTTGGCCGCGGTTTTGCCTGGCTGGACACTGGCACCCACGACAGCTTGCTGGATGCGGGTCAATTTGTCGAAACTGTCGAAAAACGCCAGGGCTTCAAAATTGCCTGCCTCGAGGAGATCGCCTTTCACAACCACTGGATCGACGCCGACCAGTTACGAGCCAAGGCGGTAACCCTCAACAAATCCGGATATGGTCAGTATCTGCTGAATGTAATCAAGGACAATAATCGATGAAAGTCACGCCAACCGCCATCCCCGACGTGATTATTATTGAACCTGCTGTGTTCGAAGATGACAGGGGCTGGTTTATGGAAAGTTTCAATCAACAAAAGTTTCATGAGGCTCTGCAACAGCTGGGCCTGCCGATTCCACGGCCATTTGTCCAAGACAACCATTCATGCTCAAAAAAAGGAGTTTTGCGAGGATTTCATTACCAATTGCCACCTTACGCTCAGGGTAAGCTGGTACGGGTTGTCAAAGGCGCGGCGTTTGATGTGGCGGTGGATATTCGCAGCACTTCAGCTACATTCGCCAAGCATGTGGCTGTTGAACTGTCTGCAGAGAATCACCGCATGTTGTGGATTCCTGAAGGCTTCGCCCACGGGTTTGTAGCTCTCGAAGATGACACCCACTTTCTGTATAAAGCAACCGATTTTTATAATCAGAAAAATGAGCAGAGTATACGATGGGATGATCCAGTCATTAGCATTTGCTGGCCGTTAGCGGACTCACTGATCATCAGCGCCAAGGACATTTCTGCAAAACTACTGACTGCCCCTGATCGAATACCTTAGGAATAGAATAGAGTAATCAACTGGGCATAAAAGATTAGAGCCCACAGCCAGAAATCTCCTTAGCCAGCGGCAACGTCTTACCCTTTCAAGCCCACAAAATGATGGGAACAAAGGTTTTATGATAAAATTCATCACACGATAAAATAATTCACAATCAACATATGGAGTAAAGAGGCTACATGGACACTCAAAAAATTCGTCAGGTAATCATTGACAAGCTATCTGAAATGAAAATAAACCCCAAGATTAGCCTGGATGCAGACAACATAGGTGATGTCACATTTGAAAATCTCGGAATCGACAGCCTGGAAACAACAGAATTTGCACTTTTTTTGGAAGAAGAACTAGGTATTATCATTGAAACAGAAGATTTCCCAATGAACGCCAGCATCGATGAGCTTGCAGAGCACATAGTGGACCTAATAAAGCATCGCCCTTAATTCGTTTTCAAGGCGTCCAGAAGTGAATAGTGGGGAGACCACTGCATGACCGCAACCCTTTATTTCTTCAACAGTAAAATTTCTCACTGACTCAAGGTTTTTAGCATGAAGCTTGTCTTTTAGTGAATTTTCCCCATAAAAAAGTTTCCATTCACACTGACCATCAAAATCAGATAGAAACACTTTTAAATCAAGGAGTGAATTCTGAGAGATCTTACTCCTAACTTCATCAGTCATGAATCTCGGCTGAGGCATACAGGAGTTCGGAGAAAAATCACTATGAGCAGCCAACGCAAGACAGCCACTTGCACCCAATTTAGTTGCTGCCAGTAATGAGGCATACCCACCGGAAGAAAACCCTGTCGTGACAATTTTCTTGTATTTATTTGCTTTAATAAATTGAGATAGCTTTGCCATCGACTCGTCGAAGTCTTTAGCCAATCCGGGAATTCCGTTAAGATAATTAAACACGGTCGGATCTTTCATTATTATTACAGATACACCAATTTTCCTAATCAGCGCCAAAAAAGCCAAGTTTGAAATATAGAAATTATTGAACATGGTTGCAAAAACCACCAATACAACCTCAGGCAATTTTTTCCCTCGCTCATAAATTGGCTTATACAAATCATAGGTCATTTCAATCAGTTTACTATCCGCAAACATATCCTGAAAACGATCCATAGTAACGATCGCATTCCATTCATCATGGCAGCGTTTCAAGAACACATGGACGTCTTTCCGATCAGTCCGTAAGGACAAATGATTATGAAGAGGTAAAAACTCAGATAAACCCTGAGTAGACAGCTCAGACAAAAGATAAATCAACTGTGTAGTAGTTAGAGTGTTGGCGCTTAATACTAAGCGCTTTAAATTAATAACCTGATCAACACTATGCTGCCTTGGATCACGAAAGAGCATTACTGAAAACCCTGAAGCTCGTTAACAAACCACAAATCGCGAATAAAGTCCTTGGTGTAAATTTGTGATAATTGTTGATACTCACCGTCAAAAAAATTCCTCAACCCTCTACGGTATTCATCTGAGACATCCATACCCGGCCCCAGATTTGACTGATTAATTTTATTGGATATCCAGTCGATCTTAACAGGAACATCTAGAAACTGGCACAACGCCTCAAACTCTTCGGATACAAACATCTTCTCATAGAAAGAGATATACAGGCGGTCGTCAGAAAACACTGCCTGTAATTTATTTATACAATCACTATAACCAGAGGTCGCCACAACCCCACTATTGCAGAGCAGTTCATCAATAATCTCACACAAGGGGCTTGATTTATCAAAGTTTTTGCCAGACATAATCCCAAGTTTTTTTGTCATTCTTCCAAGTGAAATCATTCTAGAAACAGGGTCTCTCATGAAAAAAACAACTTTAACGACAACACCTCTCTTGGCAAAAGAGTCGTTAATATATTCAAATATTTCTGCTGGCAACAGCATATAGGTCGGAGTAATATCACCTGTTATGGTAAAATCATTCGTTAACAACGAATCAAAATAGTCAAAATAGTTTTCGCAATTTTCATAGAAGGAATGCAGCAATAATTCGCGTTCGTGTTTCTTTCTTTGAAACCCGTTCATTGGAAACTCTGAAAGATTAAATTTCGGTTTAAAAAAATCACAGGATTTGACATGGATAACATCAAATATGTGATATTCCTTCTTTATTCCGAAATTAGAAAAATCATATGAATTTAAAAAGTTATAAAGCCATGTGGTACCAGTTTTCGGTGCACCAACGCCTAATATAAATGTACGCTGAGACATTATTTGTTCCGCCGCCTGCCTGAATGTGTCATGGAAAAATTAGGCCGTTAAGAAAAGGGATTTAAAATGTAACAATTTTACCCAGAATACACCAAACAAACTGCTAGATTTTAGTCAACGCAACACCGTATTACTTGATAAAAACGACTTAGAACCGACAACCACTTCATTAAAAGATGCTTGCACTCTGTTTACACTCCAAGGCATCATTTAGCACAACCAGATTCAAAAACACTTATCCAGAACAATTCAAGCCCTGCCAGATATCCACTGCAGTCATTAGTCCACGTAGCTTGTTCTTTACCTCAAGCAACTCCTTTTCAGCTGATGATTCGGCAATGACGCCGACCCCTCCCTGCGTGTACAGAGTTTCGTCACAACTGAGAAGAGCACGAATATTTAAATAGGCTCCGACAGTTTTAGCGTTGGGGGCAACCCGACCAACAACCCCGCCATAGTAACGATTGGGCTCAGGATTATCCTGCATTCTTTCAGCTAATTCTGCCGGATAAGAGGTAAGCGGAGGAAACGAATCTTTCAAAAGACTAACCCAGTTTAAATCGGAACGCAGATCACCTGAAAGTTTGGAGTGCAAATGTCTCACCATGCCCATTTCAAGAACATCCTGAAACTGGTCGATAGACAAAGAATTTTTTTCGACCAGGCTCTCCATCCGAGCCTGATATCGATTAAACGCCATCATGTGCTCTCGTATTTCCTTTGGATCTGATTTCAGCTCTTCAATCCAGCGCCTGTCCTTTTCAGGATCGGGCGAAATTCCGCGCGTAGAAGCAACCACATCAAACACTAAGCGCCTATCTTCAAGCTCAAACACATTCTCAGGGCTGCAACCGACAGACTGAATATTCTCACTGATTTTAATATAATGACTACAAGCTGAAGTTGGCTCACGACCAGCAAAAATCTCAAAAAACTTGAAAAGATCACCACGTGCTTTTTTCTGATAACCTCTCGAGACAATTAATTTACCCTCATATTGGGCAAGAAGGCTGATCCCATCATGCAACCTCTTCACAAACTGATCATCTGACTGTGAGTCCCAGTGCGATGATGAAACAGATTCGGGATGAATAAATTTCTTGCTCTCTCGACCGGAGTAGACAAGTTCAACTTCATGCTTTGGCTGCAAACATAAAAAAAGTGGTAAACGATCATCCTGAAAATTTCTGATGTAATCCTGGCTCAACAGGAACACTGCGGGGCATTCAGGATCGATAAGATTGGCTAGCTGCTCAACTGGATTTCCTGCAAAATCCTTACATTCAACCTGATCACCACTGAAAACTTTTAACCTATTTCGATATATCTCTATCCGTTTTTCACAGCCAAATCCAATATATGAGGTTTTTTTGCGAGGAAAATGGAATAAGTAATTTGGATCACCAAATAGATGAGACATTCGAACACATGAATCAACAGCAAGTTCCAACGCTTGCGACATAACAATTTAACTCCCGAATTTTTTCAGGTACGTTGCCACAGCACTTACAACCTTTGAACTATCTGCTGGCAATTGATGGCCGGCACTTATTGAAATACCTCGGCCTGATAATTTAGGGTTTGACTGACTATTACATAAAAGAGCTAGTCCTGAACAATGAGGCACTAATAAAGGAGATATTTTTCGCAGAAAATGGCCATTATCAGCGTTTAATTCGCCTATGGTTATGAGCACATCAAACCGATCAAATGGCAGGCCTTCTTCAAGTACTTTAGCGTCACTAATACAGATAATCCCGGCACCAACAACTTTATTCATAAGCAAAAACATTGTCGAAGAGAAAATGCTTCCATCGTTGACTGACACAGGAGTTCCGCTAACGATAAGACCTTCAGAGCGACTAACACCGATCTCTGACCATTCAGAATCCAGCACGGCCGTAAGCTCTGCTATAAAATGTTCAGGAATTTCCTCTCCAACGACAACAATAAGCGGAATGCGTCCACCACGCCTGACTCTCGCTTCCAGTATTTTTCCATACAGGTGGGTTTGAGAAGCGGCAACCAACTGTGGCTGGGCATTAATTTCAATGATTCCACCGCCCACATCCCGCCAGGATCGTGCAATGTCAGGAATAATCAAATCGATGCCTGCCAGATCCAGCCCTAGTACAGATGCCGCATTTACAGCGAGTAACCGATTATCGGGATGAACTTGATCCATAACTCCCTCTGGTGTACCTCCAGATGAAATATTGGCAGCCCTGCGCAAACAAACGAAGACTCCCGAGTCAAGAACACTGTTTCGATCAAACTTCTGCTCCACCAGCAAATCTTCGGCCTCCCTGTTTATAGTCAGCGGCCTCAAACTGGCCTGAGCATCATGACCCCTGCGCGGATCTTCGTTAGCTATAGCAATTAATTCTTCAACTGTATGCTTACCATCTCCAGTAATCCCAGCAGGTTTTCTGGTCAGAGCCCACTCTAAATTGCCATCAATTACCTGCAGTCGATAGTCTCTACCGTGTAGATGTTTTTGGACTAGAATAAATTTAGAAATTTTC
This sequence comes from Gammaproteobacteria bacterium BRH_c0, assembly GCA_000961645.1. Lineage (GTDB taxonomy): Bacteria > Pseudomonadota > Gammaproteobacteria > Pseudomonadales > Porticoccaceae > NAT127. The sequence continues at coordinate 28,606 of LADM01000024.1, forward strand.
CGTGCTTCTTCCCATGCGATAGTCACCTGTTCTGCGTTCGTTAATCCTGACGCCACCCCTAGCCCGCCATCCTTATTTGCAGGTTTTATAACTACGGGATAGCCAAGCTGTTCTGAGAGCTGAACAGCATCTTCGGCAGATTTGGCTACCCGATCATCCGGCACAGGCAAGCCCGCGAGACGCAGGAGCATACCGCATTGAAACTTATTCTTAGCCACAGTAACACCCATATCAGGTGTCAGTTGGGTTATAGAGCTGTTTAAACGGCCCTGATTTTTGCCCCACCCGATTTGGTAGTAGGGAGATATTAATGGCATCCATGGAATTTTCAGCTCATTCGCAGCAGACAGAAATCGAAGAGTGTTCGTCTGACCACTCTGAAGCGGCTTGAGATTTACCAGAAACCTTTGATAACTACTCTCAATTTCCTTTTTTACATCTTCCTCCAATTCAGCCTTGGAGAATGCTAGCAAAACTCGCAGCGACCATAAAAATGTCTGGAACGATATTTGCGAATAGGGTGGATGATAGGGTACAGAGGCAACAATTTTCACCTCTTTCTCATTGCTTCGAACAGACAGAATCCTTCCGAACTCAAATATCGGGGCCCCCGCTGAACGCATCACTTTGCTAGAAAAATCCAGCGCCTTGGTAATAAATTTGGCGCCAGGTGAATCAATTTGCCGTTGTTCTGAAACCTGACCCGAACAGTCAATATTAAACATCTCGGCAATGCGGTTATCCAATTTTTGCCAATCTGAACTTTCCCACCCTGAAAATTCTTGCGCCGGTAGCGTGAACATGATCAGTATGCTGGGTGCCTGGCAGCCATAACCCATACCTTTGAGGACTTGGAGTTTTTTTACATTAAAACCAGGAGGTAACTTTTTGTTCATATCTTGCTCATTAATTTATAGTAGCCTGTCAATTGGCAAATGATCTTCCGACTGCATAATCCGGCGACTTGACAGCCCCAGCTTAGTGCAAAGACTGTTCCAGTCGCTCATATAACGCTCTAACCCGTTCAACAAGCTTCGCACCATTCATTTCGGGAGATGACATTCGAAAGGGCTTGTGCCTGTTATGAATTGCCAACCTAATGGCCTCCATAACCACTTTATCTACTGAATCTTCAGCAGGCGACAAAATCACTCCGCCGCCGCTTTCAACAACTCGCTGGGCGTAAAACACCTGCTCTTGCTGCCTTGGAATGAGAATCTGCGTAATACCATATAGATAGAACTGTGATGCTGTCTGGTGATTACCACCTGTTATTGCTAAATCAGCTTCCTTAGCCAACTCCTGGATATCCAGCGGCTGATCAACAAAGCGAATTGCAGGAAATTTTTGCTTTACGTCCTCAGGCATATCCCTGCTATACACCAATACTGCGCAGTTATTAGCTACGAGAACCCTGAATATTTTCTCACATTGTGGCGATGCTGACAGATAGGCAAATACTTTAATTCCTTTCTTTTCTGGCCAATCCTGTTTCATACCAGATAAAGAAGGTGGCAAACCCAAATAATCAACCCCCGCTCTAACCTTATAGTGATCTAGCTCAGGAATCGTCGCGAACAGCTTTTCATCTACCTGATCATAGAGATCCTGGATTCTTGGCATCGTTGGCAAGCCTTTGCTCATCAGGTGCTGATTCAGCAACGCCAGCAATGCACTGTCGCTTTCACCAGCATAAACTTCTGCATTAGTTACTTTTTCGGCTCCCGGAAAAAATCCAAAATATTTTTCGTCTGTTGGGGGAATAAGAAACCCAGAGCCCACCACCCATTTAACCCAGTGATTTCCATAGCTAGCCAGCAGTGCTGTTGGGGCATGATCGTATACCACCACATCTGGCTGCACTGCCTTGAAAATACTTTCCCAGCCACTATCGAGCAATCTCACACGCTGGCTGTTGACATAATATCCGGTGATCATCTGGGAAAATGAGCACAGCGGCTTTGCATGTTGTTTTTTAATGATCTTGAGTCGGGGTGTAAGAAATATTTGCAAGGGATAGCCCGGGAATAATATCGGGATATTGTCCAGCTCGACCGCGGCCAACGACACGCTGTGCCCCCTGGACAGTGCTTCATCGATAAAAGGTTTAAGATTTGACAAATGCCCGAGATTCGATCCCATTTCCCAAACACATAACAAATTCGCCACTGACAAACTCCCAGGCAGTTACACGGTATAACGTGTCTAGTTAAATACTTATGAATCAGATTTCATCAATTCAAGTCGCTTATTCACGACTCTCTCAAGATAAATAATGCGATCTTCAAGTGCTACGATTTTTCTCGGGACTTCAATAATCTTATGTTTGTTACAAAACATATGAACAAGGCCCATAAGTGACACGTGGTGCTTCATTTGTGAAAATGGATTCATATTTCGCTTTACCAGTTTCGCTCTATCCTGATCGACTTGTTCAAGGGGGAAGCTATTCCACGGCAAAATCACCACAAAGTCATAGCTTCTCAACTGCTTCACCGCCAGAGACAGAAAGTCTGTCGTCTCTTTCTTTGACAGGTAATTGTGCAGTTGCAAATGTAACCAAAGATGGAGCAGATCTAGCGGCCCGCGGTCAGTGATAAAGCGTGTATTTTGCTCTTCTTCGGCAAGCTTAGTGCGATAGATTCCCAGAATTTCATCTCTGCATTCACCGGCTGTTTTTTTCTTGTTGCCACGATCGATATTGGCATCAAACTGTTCATTAATTACATGCAGGGCCCATCGATCACTCAGGCTGTTTGACAGCGTTGTTTTGCCGATACCGCCAGCCCCCGTGATATAAAGCTTCAAGGATCCTTTCTGAAGCCTAGTGAGGCCCGCTGTAACTGGATCGGAAAATTCAGTCTTCATTAGAAACGCTACTTCTTATCATCCATTAATTGTAAAAATTATACCACGCGGGCATTTTAGTCTGAATGGAAGCTCTGTACCTGCATGGGTAATTAGCAGGCAAAAAAAACCCCGCCTAAGGCGGGGTTTTCAAAGGCTATTGCCTTTATTGGCTTGTCGCTACTCGCTTACGCGTTGTAACCAAAGGCCGTCAGGTTATCAACTACAGAGGACAGACCGATAGCCGTGGAGGCTTGGATATCTGCTACATAGTCGATGGCCCAGGTTTGGCCAGAGCCTGAATCAATGTCCTGCACGAAGTAAACTTCGAAATCAGTCAGGCCATTTTCATCGTTGTTGCGGCTCAGCATCACTACAGCGCGACCGTTATCGTCGATTCTGATAATGCCGTCAGCGCTAATGGTATCGATGTTGGCATCGCTCAGCACGAAGCTGTCGCTTACCACGAGAACTGCGATATCACTGTTCGCTGACACGGACTCTTGCAGGCCATCGTTCCAGTTGGCATTTTCTACCCAGATAGAACCGGGAGAGAGGCCAAGGAAGCTGGTGAAGTCAAGGAAGTCCCTCTCGTCGATCGCCGGGTCTAAAGCATTGTCGTCTTCAAAGTTGAAGCCTGTAATGGTGTCGTGGCCCTGACTGTCTTCGTCAATAACCTGATCGAAGCCATAGTCGATGTTACCGAAGACAATAGTATCTTCGCCACCGTCCTGACCCGTGTAAAGGTTAATAGTGTCGTTACCAGCACCACCTTCGATCCAGCTGTAGTCTCCAGCCAAGGTGTTTACAGTGATATCGTCATCACCATCATTACCTTCGACAATGGCGTAATCACCGTCCTGTTCACCGAAGCTGTTAACAAGGATGGTATCGTTACCGTTGCCACCGTAGACATAGACATCGTCGTTGGTGTTTACAGTAATGTCATCATCACCGTCGTCACCATAAACCTCAATATTGGCTAAATCGGCAGTGATGTTGATGATATCGTCACCGTCGTCACCATGAACGTGGACATCGGTGTACCATTCGTCGCTGGTGCTCACGACAGTAATGTCATCGTTATCATCGCCACCTGAGACGTAGATATCGCCGCCAGCATTGACATAAATATCGTCCATGCCGTCGCCACCGAAGACATCAGCATCATCGTTGGCGTAGACGGTGATCTTGTCATCGCCAGAGCCGCCATACACATCTGCGTCGTCATCGGTATTGACGTAGATGTCATCATTGCCAGCTTCACCGTTGACGTAGATGTCGTCTTCACCACGGGCCACGATAGTATCAACATCTTCACCACCATGGATATGCTCTACATCATAAGCATAGAAGGTGCCATTGGTGCCGTTGTTGTCCAGGTAGGCACTATCATAATCCTCACCGCCATACGCATAGGTATCGCCGTCGTTGCCATTACCGTAGTTGTAGTTGAAGGTATCTTCACCATTGTTACCATAGACCTCTTCGACATTGCTCAGGTAGAGGTAGTCATTTCCGTCGCCACCAACAACCACATCATAACCGGCGCCGCCTTCAATCCAGCTTGTGCCGTCTTCGCCATAACCGCCGAAGCCCAGACCAAAGTAGTTGGAGCCTACTTCAAGGTAATCGTCGCCAGCACGTAAATCCCAAGCCAGGCCGTGGGTCATTGAGTGCAGAGTATCGTCACTGTAACCGGTGGTGATCTTTTGAAGGTTATAGGCGAAATTCTCAAGCTGCTCTTGACCGTAGGTGGAGAAGATAGTGTTGAAATTCACCAGGCCTGTGGCCTCAACATTGAGCTCGGTTTCAAACTTCAATTCTTCGATATTCTCGAAGAGAGGCTGGTTGAGCTGGCTCATAATGGTTGCTGAGTCATTGCTCAGGCCAAAATGCATTTCAACTGTGTCCCAATCTTCGCCGTAGAAACCACCGCCATCAGCATGGTCGCCAGGGTTCAGGTCAGCGGAGCTGTAGGCAAAGAAAGTGTTATCGACAAAGGAGCTACCGATCAGATTGTCATTCTCTGGGGTGAATACCAGTGACGTGATCACGGTGATCGTCGCGCCGCCATCAAATGTAACGACTGGCGAGCCAAACTCAGCTTCTGTAATTGTTTGGCCATTGATTTTAACGACAACGTTGGATCCGCGCTCGATGATGACATTATCAAGAACACCCAGCTGTGATTCATCAACTTCGATATTGAGCACACTGCCATCTGGCACATTGTGGCCAACACGAATGACCAGGTCAGAATCGCTGGTGGTCTGGTTGATAATTTCGCTGTTGAGGCTGATGGTCCAGGTTTGAGGAGAGTTGCTGTTAGACAGCAGTTCAATCAATTCCAGGCCAGAGACATTCTCCAGGTCTTCTTCAGTGATAGTCGCACCATCCATAACGCGCAAGGTATCAACTACTGAATCAGCAGTCAGAATATCCGTGTCATCAAAACGCAGTGTGCTAAAGCTATCGATAGTTTCGTCGTTGGCAATGACGATATCGCGGGTATCACCACCCAGCAGGGCGAAGGTGTAGTTGTTGGTGTCCACACGAGTGATATCAACGGTCTGAGTACCCTCGGCTGATTCTGTGATTACAGTAACAGCATTATCCTGGGCAGTTTCAAAGATTTGATTGTCCAGTTCGAGAGTAATGTTCTCATTACGCAGATCGAAAATTTCGATGCTGGAGGTCTGATCAGTTTCAGACGCCTGAACCATACCATTTTGAAGGTTGCCGCCAACATTGGTCAGAATCAGGGTATCGATATCGGCACCACCACTGATAACGTCCTGCACCGACAGATCACGGGCGCGCATTTCCAGCACATCATTGTCGTCGCCGAGGTCTACTGTCAGACGGTGATCAAGCTCAACATAGACGTAATCATTGCCGTCGCCACCCTGGATAATGGTACGCTCTTCAAGGCCGCCAACTTTGTTGGGAACGCCCTTGCCGTAGATGAACAGGTTATCATTACCATCACCCAGATCAACGTCGTGATTTCCAGCGCCGCCGAGGACATCAATCACAACTGTATCGACATCATCGCCAGCATCAACAGTGTGATCGCCGGTACCAATGATCGTTATATTGTCATCACCGTCACCACCGTCGACAATTTGATTGCCCGTGTTCATGAAAATGGCAACGCTGTCATCGCCAGCACCAGCAGTAACATCGTAATTGCCTTCTTCACCGTAGGCGAAGAGAGTGTCACTTTCGGAGCCGAGATTAATGTCGTAATCACCGTTGCCGTAGATTTCAACATAGTCTACGCCAGAGCCAGTGTTGATAGTGCTTACACCGTCCAGGCCATTAGTAGTCAGATCGTCGGAATCACCATCGATGTATACATAGTCGGCATCTGCACCGGTATCGATATCTTTGAGGCCATCGCCCCAGATTACGACAGAATCCATACCCGCAGCAGTAGTAATGGACTGATCGCCATCGCCATCAATGGTCAGATCGTCATCGCCTGCACCCAGGTTGATTTCACTGTTGCCATCACCAACGATGTCGATGTTGTCATTCTTCATCGCACCAGTAATGGTGAGCAGATCCTGAGCGTACAGATCCAGCCACAGGTTGCCATTCAGAGTACCAGCGTTGACAACGTTAACATTGACGTCGAGGAAATCTTCAATTTCCAAGTCAGCGGTGCCAGTGATGTTAACAACTTGCAGGGCGGAACCTACACGGAGGTCTGCCAGGTAGTTCTGGGTGGTATCGGTGATCTGATCGCGCTGATCAGATACGATATCAATCTGGTTAACATTAGAGTTGCCAGTACCCAGTGCTGCGCCAGTGTTGCCGAAGCTAACGACTGGGCCAGCGACGTTACGTTCGCCGACTTCAGACAGATACAGGTCGATAACGTCTGGAGCCAACGGATCATAGGCATTAACGTCGTAAGTGTAGTGGTGTGCAACAGAGTCGGTATCAACAATTTCGATATCGGTGCTGTTGACGTCCTGAATGTCGCGGAACTGGACAGAAGTAGCGCCAGTGTTTTCTTCAGACCTGAGGACGTTGACACCGTCGGAGTCAGACAGATCCAGGATCATGTTGCCAGTTGCAACAGAAGAACCCTTAACGGTGATGTTTTCAATGCTGGTCAGGCTTGGGGCAACATTGAATGCGCCTTCTGCACGAATTTCCAGAGTGTCATTGCCAGCACCGCCGTCAAGAACATCAGACGAGTTGATGGTGCCGTTGGTGGCGAGGAAGGTGTCGTTGCCATCGGTGCCAGTCTCGGTATCCGGACCCGCAGTGAGGACAATGGTGTCACCAACAAAGTAGGAACCGGCATCAACCATGGCCTTGGCAGCATTGACACTGGCGCTAGTGCCGTCAACATCGGCAATCACAATAGCGGCGGCGGCCTTGAACTGGGCTTCGTCGGTAGCAATATCGAGAGTGGTGTTGGCGGTAAAGTACTGAGCCGCGGTTACCTTGTTGTCAAGCACCAGGCGATCAGTGGCATCGGCGCCGTCAGACAGGGCGAATACCAACAGGTCGATGGGTACAGTAGCGCCGCCACCGTTTACCCAGTAGTTCAGACCATCTGGCTCAGCGGGACGGCCGAACAGGTTGAGATACAGTTGGTTGACAGTTTGCGCACGGGTCAGACCGCCGAACACATCGTCGTACTCGGGCTGCGAGTTAACGATGTTAGTGCGCACCTGCTCCAGAGTGATCAGGCCACCTTCAACCTCGTCAGCCCAATAATCCAGGCCTGCGGCATCAGCAGCGCGACCAAGAAGACCAATATAGATCTCCTGGAGCGAAAATTCGATTTCTTGTCTAGTCATTTGGAGTTCTCCATTTTGTTAAGTCGAATCGACAGTGCAAGCACCCGGATACCGGGCTGAACCCGTCGGCTCCTGCTTGCCTTGCCGTACCCCGAAGGGGCACGGCCCCCAGTTACGGGTGTTCCAATTATGCTGAACGGCCAAGGATTAACCGTGCACCCCATCACACTTCTGGGCAATACCGCCCGCATGGACCGGATTCACACCCGTTGGCAACGTTACCGCCGGGTTTCAGCACCGCAGCATGGTAGCACAGTTTTATTGGCGGCTTGCAATAGATTACCCCTTTAATTCAGTCGCTTACTGATAAATATTCTCCATTTGTAACAAGTGCATACCAGCCTGAAAAACCTTGATCGTGCCTCTGTCAGAACACCCTTGTGCCTGTCGTTAGCGACGGCTTGCCCCAACCCTCGCTTGGGTGCAAAGTACCGCCTGTTACTTTAACTGGACACTCTGACACCGGATGGGCAGACCTCTTTTACTTTATGTCACCCTGACAGGGTGCCTGGCTGTGACAGCGCTTTGGCTCGTCTGGCTGGAACCCTCGCCAGGCAGCTTTTATGCGCGACTGCAGGGCCTGGCCTACGACTCACAACTGCCCCACACCACCAAAACTCGGGACAACCGGATTGTCATTGTAGATATCGATGAGCAGAGCCTGCATTCACAGGGTCGCTGGCCTTGGCCCCGTGGCAAACTGGCAGAGCTTATCGAGCGCCTGCGCCAGGCAAAGGTCGCCGTGATAGGGCTTGATATTTTACTTCCCGAGCCAGGCGACAGTGAAGGCGATGCCGCCTTGGCGCACCAGCTGGCACAGTCAGACGTGGTAGGGGCCGTGGCATTTGCCGCCGGGGATGGCAGCGCTGCCCCCCCAGTACTGCCCGGCGAACTGAATTCACAACCTGAATATAAAGAGGCAGGAAGCATAAACAGCTTTTTGCAAAAAAGCCCCGACTCCGCAACCATGGCGGGGCTAGCCGACAGCCTCTACAGCGAGGCCGTTGCTCTGGGGCATATCACTCCCCTCTATGATCCGGATTTTGTGATACGCCGCTTGCAGCCCACTCTATGCCGGGAACGCTGCTATCAGACACTGGCCGCTGCCATGTTGACGCAGTGGAGTGGAATCAACGCCACAACCTCAGCATCGACTGACGGCGTGTATTGTGTAGCCAGCTTTTGCCAACGGCTGAATCCCGATCTCACTCTCTCGATCCCCTACCATCACCCAGGCCAATTCCACTACCTCTCAGCCACGACTGTGCTCGAAGACCCGCAATCGCTTTCTGACCTTGCCGGGGCCATGGTGCTGGTGGGCACCTCTGCGGTAGGCCTTGGCGACAGGGTAGCCACCCCGCTTTCGGCGAGCACGCCAGGCGTAGAGATACATGCCCTGGTACTGGCGGGGTTGCTGGACAGTTTCTACTGGTCACGCCTGCCGCAGGAGCGCTGGCTGGCAACCCTGGCAATTATGCTTATTGGCATACTGGTGATGGCATGGCCCTGGCTGCAGACAAAAGCGAGAATGACTACGATGGGCGCAGGTCTGGCAATACTTTTCGCCACTCTTACCGTCCCTCAGGCTGGTTATTGGCTGAACGCACTACCCCTGTGGTTCGCGCTTATCGTGCTGGGTATCAGTAGCGGAGGCTGGGAAATCAATCGGGTGCTGTCCCAACGCCGGAAAATTTATCGCGCTTTCGCCGCCTACGTACCCCCGGTGGTGCTACGCACCCTGGTACGCCAGGGCCTTGAACCCGGCAAACTGGATGCTCAGCGCGCTGACGTTACTGTATTTTTTGCGGATATCCAGGGGTTTACCCACCTGAGCGAACAACTGGAGCCGGAACAGCTGGCTGAAATCACCAATCACCTGTTTAGTGAAATCACTGAGGAGGTTTACCGTCACAAAGGCACCCTGGACAAATTCATGGGGGATGCGGTAATGGCGTTTTGGGGCGCACCACTGGCTCAGGAGAACCACCCCCAGCTCGCTGTTGACTGTGCACTGGCAGTGCGCCGCCGAGTGGCTCAGCTTGCCGAATGGTGCCAACTGCGGGGCTATCCCGAAATCCAAATGACTATGGGGCTGGAAAGCGGCGTGGTCACAGTAGGCAATTTGGGCTCAAGGCAGCGACGGGCCTACACGATTCTGGGAAAAACAGTGAACCTAGCAGCGCACTTGCAGCAGCAGTGCAAACAGCTTGATCACGACCTGCTGTGTGGTCCAGAGTTGTGCCGCCGCTTGGGAAGTGAACGCATCATTGAACTGTCAGCCACGGCAATTCGGGGCATAGATGGCTTGCAGCTGATAGGCTACCCAATTGACACAGGAGGCAAAAAACAGAAGCAGCAGCCGATCCAGCAAAGTCAGTAGAGTGATGACTTGGAGACACTCTTACCAAGCGACAGGCTATCCACCCAGTGGGTAGCGCCAACGGCTTCAACACCCGGGCTTACCTGATACTCGAACAACATCCCCGCCTGTAACAGATCGGCGCTCAGCACACCGTCAATCTTTGCGGGTGAGTTTTTCCCACTGTGGAAGAACCCCTCCGAGGTCAACTCACCAGCCCCAAGCACTGTGACCACACCGGGCAAACTGGCCGCATGAACATCCATGCGAGTGGCGAACTCAGCCTGCGCAAAGTCGACAACCAGGGCAGGATTGCTGATTCCAGCGCTCTCCAGATTATTGCCACGCTTGACATAGGCTTCGTAGCTGTTGAGGCTGAAAGTGGCCCGCCCTGTTTCAGGCATCACGCGGCTCTCGGGAGTGTCTTCAAACATGGCAAATACGCGCTGAAGCACAGCGTAGTCGCGTTGATTGCGAATACTGGCAATACTTTGTGCGCTTTCAGACTGTATCGAATAGGACGACCAACGCCCCCAGACAAAAGCGGGCTCATCCACCAACTGTCGATCACTGACGAAAGGCAGGTCGGATTCTCTCTCACCCAGCTCGTAGGCTTCCTGCACGAGTGGCACTTCACCCACATAGCGGCGCGCCGTTTCCAACCCGTCCTCGTAACTTTCGGCTCCCGGCGCAGAGAGCCCTACCTTGCGCTGAATCACTCCGCGAGCTCGAGTGATAAGATTCTCGAACAAGGCAGACTCCTCAGGGTGAGGGGGATTTATCTCGTCGGGTGTTGGCCCATCGCTTGTTACCAGCGCATAACCTTCACCGGCGCGCACTTCCAGCAACGCCTTGGCAACTGTGGCGAACAGCTCCGCCGACGCTTCTCCACCGCAAGGGACAAAAGTATCCACCAGGCAGTCCGTACTGAAGGGAGCCATAACGACCCCTCCCTCATTAACGCTGAGACGGGCCAGCTCCTCAGTAGCATAAACAACGAAGTCTGTGCCGCGAATACCGATAGCAGAGACCGGGGTATTGATCCGAAACGCCTCCTTGTTGCGCGCGCCGACAAGACCCGTCGCAGAACGCATGGTGCCTTTGTCGAGTTCAATCCGGACCCGGCTCTGAGCTGCATCATCGGGGTTGAACTGATACACCTCGATGGTGACGAGACTGTCGGGACGAACACTGATCAGGCCATCGTCAACAAATCGCACATGCAGGTAGCCTTGCTGGTTCGTACTGAGTTGATCGCCAGCGTATACAGTATCGCCCAGCGCCAGGAGCCTGGACTCGCCATCGCGTTCGCTACGCCCTTCTCCGGCCAGGAAAATAACTGTGCCCACCGCCTCTGCAGAGTTTTCAGCGGCAGCCAGCAAAGGGCACAATGACGCCGCGACCAGCATCAAAGTGCAGCAGAAACCAGCTAAGCGCTTCATATCCATAACAAACTGCCCAACAACCATTAAGGGTGGTGTCCCACTGAGAACTAGTCTGTCTATAATAGGCCACCTTTGCAATACGAAAGTGTTAACCGGTTCTCGTTTTGCTCAACCCACCCGGCGAATGTCGGCTCGCCCAAATACCAGGAAACACCATTGCCCTTGTTAAGCATCGTATCGAGCCCCTTTACCCTGCTTGCGCTGTGTCTGGTGCTTGCCCACGTTTCGCCAGGGGTCGCGGAAGAGCACAGGAGCTTTGATACACAGCTCCAACAACAGCTTGCCAACGGCACCCGCCGCGAAGCCTATGACTGGCTCAAGTCAATAGAGAAGGATCAGCATCAAAACCAACCCAGCTACTATGACTGGCTGGCCCAGTTGGCGATGGAGCTCGGCGAGTACCGTGAAGCGATACCCGTACTACAGACCCTGATAGCCATGGAGCCCAGACATGCAGGCGCCCGGCTGGACCTGGTAATTGCGCTGCAACTGGAGGGTCGCAGCCATGAAGCCCGCCAAAATTTGCTGGAGCTCAATGCCCTGCTGAAAGGACATCAGGATCAGCTTCCCGAGCACGCACGACGCCAGCTGGTGGAGCTGAACCGACTGCTGACAGTTGATTCCGAGCAGGCGGCTCGCCCCAGTCTGGCTGGTTACGTTTCGCTGGGATTCGGCCATGACAGCAACGCCAATCGCGGATCTGACAATGACTCCATTACCATCACACTGCCCGGATACCCCCCCTTCAAACTGAATCTGGGCCAGGACAGCATCAAGCAGGCGGACGAATTCAGCGAAGCGGCTGTTCACCTCGAATACGGCAATCGCGGCAATGGTTGTCGATTCGCACCCTGTCGGCTGTGGCTGGCAGGGGCCATGACCCGCAGGCATATAAACCTTGATGAATATGACCAATATCATCTCTATGGCGGCACGCGCAAGACCTATGGGGGGCGCGATCAACGGGAATACACCGTCATGCTACAGGGCATTCGCTCCAGCGAAATCCGTTACAACGGGCTGGACAAGCGTGTCGATGAGCAATTTATTGCCGGGCTGGAGTATCGCCAGCTGATTCCCGGCTTTCGGCAATTGATGGGATCAGTGAAGGCCGAGGCTATTGATGAACGCGCCAACGACAGCTCTCTTGGCGCAATGGCAACCCTGCGCCTGAATGGATTGTGGATCGCCAATGGCGACCAGCGTTTTAATCCCACCAACAGACGGTTACTGTGGGAGCTGGGCGGCAGCTGGCATGAAAGGCCTGATAATTTTTCCGGCGATAGCCAGCGGCTGTGGCTGTCGGGGCAATATCCATTCACGGTTAACGCCAAATGGCATGGCAATATCAATGCTTCTTTTCGCTGGCGCCAGGATACGCGGCCATTCAGCGCTATCTTCTTCGGAGACACTGCCCGGGAAGATGAGGAATGGGCACTCGGCATAAACTTGCAGTATTCGTTAGGGGAGGACTGGCTACTGTCATCCCGGGCTGCCTATGAACAGACAGATAGCACTATCCCCCTCTTCGACACCAGCCGCCTGCAACTGATTTTAGGCTTGGCCTATTCGTTCTAGCCCAGTGTGCGCCCCTCTGACACGGACAACCGAGACCCGTCTCACAACTCTATCAACATGAAAGCAAAGGGTTTACCACTACTCTCTGCCGCCAACAAATCTGCCTGTCGCTATGATAAGATCGCGCCCCCATGAAGGAACTCTCGACAGCAAGAGGCAGGCATCACATCCATGACCAGTGTAGACAGATCAGCATTCATTACAGGTATCACCGGCCAGGACGGCGCCTACCTGGCTCAACTGCTACTTGCCAAGGGTTACAAGGTATACGGTCTGTCTCCCCGGCGCAGCAATTCTGATATCAACCTGGCACGCCTTGAATGGCTGGGCATCGCCCGGGATGTGGAGTTGCTGGATGGCGACATGACCGACCTGTCGAGCCTGATCAGAGCCCTACAAACAGCCAACCCCACTGAGGTGTACAACCTCGCAGCCCAGTCGTTCGTCAAAACTTCTTGGGATCAGCCCCTTTTGACCGGCCAGGTAACAGGCCTGGGCGCAGCCAACCTGCTCGAAGCAGTGCGCCTCATTAAGCCGGATGCTCGCTTCTATCAGGCCTCCACCTCGGAGATGTATGGCCTCATTCAGGAGCCTATGCAGTCGGAGACCACACCGTTTTATCCCCGCTCCCCCTACGCTGTAGCCAAGCTTTACGCCCACTGGTTGACGGTCAATTACCGTGAAAGCTTCGGACTGTTCGCCTGTAGCGGCATTCTGTTCAATCATGAATCACCCTTGCGCGGACTGGAGTTTGTCACCCGCAAAGTGACCGACGGCGTAGCCCGTATAAAGCTCGGGCTGGCCAAGGAATTGCGTCTTGGCAACATCGACGCCAAGCGCGACTGGGGGCACGCCCGCGATTATGTCGAGGCAATGTGGTTGATGTTACAACAGGAGACCGCCGACGATTTTGTCATCGCTACAGGCCGAACGACTACAGTGCGGGACATGTGCAAAATCGCTTTTGAGGCTGCCGGGCTCGCCATCGACGAGCATCTCGTGATTGACCCGGCCTTCTTCCGCCCGGCGGAGGTAGAAGTATTGCTTGGCAACCCGAGCAAAGCCCACCAAAAACTTGGTTGGGAGGCCACCACCAGCCTTGAGACCATGATCAGGGAAATGTATGAGGCCGATTTGGCGAGACTGCGCCAGCTCAATCACTGAGCTAGCAATGGTGACACGCACACTTACCGCCTGTGATGACACCTGAGAAGGAGTCGGCAGTTTACTGCCACACACCTATAATCCGCGTTGAGACTCGTCCCCATGGCTGATCTGGAAGGCAAAACATTACTGGTTACGGGCGCCAACGGTTTTGTGGGACGACATCTGCTGACCGCACTGGGCGAACGGAATACCGCGCACCTTCATGCCACCCGCCTGGGCACAGTGACCGATGTTAACCCGCAGCAGGGCGAGCAGATCATTCACTGGCATGCTCTCGATATTACCGATCGCCAGCAAACCGCATCCCTGATCGCGGCTATTCGCCCGCATGTGGTTTTTCATCTTGCTGCCCAGTCCCATATACCCACCAGTTTTGCCGACCCGGCGCTAACCTGGCAGGTCAATCTTCACGGCACTCTTAACCTGCTGACAGCCCTGCAGGCGACCTGCCCCGCTGCAACAATCATCCATGTGGGATCGTCTGACATGTACGGAGCAGGATTTCATGATGTCGCGCCGGTCACAGAACAGACCCCCCTCATGCCGCTAAACCCCTATGCCGCAAGCAAGGCCGCCGCAGATCTTGCGGCATTTCAGTTTAGCGCCACATCGTCGCTGAAGGTTATCCGCGCGCGCCCCTTCAATCATAGCGGCCCGGGACAAGACAGAGGCTTTGTGCTACCCAGCTTCGCCGCCCAGATTGCCGAAATCGAGCGTGGCCTCTTACAACCCACCCTGAAGGTAGGCGACCTGTCGGCAGAGCGGGACTTTCTGCACGTAGCCGATGTGGTTGACGCCTATATCACCATGGCTGTTCACGCCGACAGGATCGAGTCAGGAGCCGCTTTCAATATCGCCTCAGGGACACCTACCTCCATTCAAAGCCTGCTTGATCGCTTCCTTCAAGCCAGCAACTGCAATATTTCCACTCAGACAGATCCCGCCAGGCTGAGACCAACTGACATTCTGCGGGTTTGCGGCGACAGTCGCCTCCTGCAAGCCACCACCGGCTGGCAACCCAAGCGGTCCCTTGCTACTTTGGTCAACGACCTTCTCAACTATTGGCGTGCACAAGTTGCAACGGTGCCAGCAACATGAACCCTGCCCTGCTCCTTCATTTTGTACGCCAGGACCTTGTTGACCGCCATGCGGCCTCAGCGCTGGGCGCACTCTGGACCCTGCTGATTCCACTGGCAAACATTCTGATATTTACCCTGGTGTTCTCGCGACTGATGGGGGCCCGGCTGGAAATGATGGGAATGCAGTCGCTGGGAACCTACAGCTACAGCGTCTATCTGGTCACCGGTTTGCTTGCCTGGACCTGCTTCGCCAACACCGTCACCCGCATCGGCCAGGTGTTCCACGAAAAGGCGGGATTAATCGGCAAGGTAAAAATATCGCTATTTGCCCTGCCCCTGTATGTTTTGATCAGCGAGCTGATTGTCTACGCCATTTCCATGTCTTTCTTTGTCGGCTTTTTGCTGCTGATTGACTTCCAGTGGAGCTGGCACTGGCTGTGGTTGCCGGTTGTGCTGGCGGTGCAACAACTACTGGCCTACAGTCTCGGATTAATGGTAGCTGTGCTCAGCGTGTTTTTACGCGATATACGCGAGCTCGTTACCCTGGCGGTGCAGTTCTGGTTCTGGTTGACACCCATCGTCTACGTGATGACCATCCTGCCTGAATCCTGGATCTGGCTGTTCAAGCTCAACCCTCTCTTTCATACCACTGCGGCCCTGCGACAGGTCATGATCGTTGGCACAACCCCCGATTGGCAGGCATTGGTGGCGATCACCTTGCTCGGGCTGGGGCTGTTGGTGGCCAGCCTGTTTGTCGGCAAGAAGCTTGAACGTGATATCAGAGATTTTTTATAGATGATCGAAGCCAACAATCTGCAAAAGTCCTTCAAACTTTACCACCAGCCTTCAGATCGCCTGAAGGAAATCCTTTTGCGGCGTCCCTTTCACAACCGGCACCACGCACTGCAAGACGTTTCCTTTCGCGTAGAAAATGGTGAAACCCTTGGCATTATCGGTCGCAATGGCGCGGGAAAATCGACACTGCTGAAGATACTCAATGGCGTTCTATTGCCCGATACCGGCTCCCTGCACTCAAGCGGCAAGGTAACCGGATTGCTGGAGCTGGGCACCGGCTTTGACATGTCGATGAATGGCGAAAAAAACATTTACACCAACGGCCTGCTAATCGGCATGAGCAGAGAGGAGCTGGATGCCCGGCATGACGACATCATCGCCTTTTCCGAGCTCGGCAAATTTATCAACGAGCCTCTGCGAACCTACTCATCGGGCATGGTGATGAGGCTGGCTTTCTCAATCGCGATTCATGCCAACCCGGATATCTTCCTGGTGGATGAGGCTCTGTCTGTCGGCGATGGCCATTTTCAGCAAAAATGCATGAGAAAGATTCGCGAGTTCCGGGCCAATGGAGGCTCTATCATTTTCGTCTCCCATGACCTGAATGCCGTGAAAATGCTTTGTGATCGCGTTATCGTTCTCAGCGACGGCAAAGTAGCCAAGGACAGTGATCCGGAAACGGCAGCCAATTTTTACTATCAGATACTTGGCAACGAAGAAGTTTCCGAAGAGGATACTGTTGTTGAACGCGGCTATGGAAACCATCACGCCGAAATCACCAGCGTGACAGCCATGGGCGAGACATCCCAGTGCGAGATCCTGGCCAGCGGAGATACCCTGCTGCTGACAATCAGCATCACAGCCTGGGAAGATATCCCCGACCTGACCGCAGGATTGACCCTGCGAGACCGCTTCGGCCAGGATATCTTTGGTACCAATACCCATTTCATGGAGAAACCCCTGAGCATGAGCAGAGGGGATGAAATTGTCGTTCGCTTCCATGTCCCCATGATGGTTGCGCCGGGGAAGTACACAGTGAGTATTGCCCTTCACGAAGGGGCCGACCATACCCGTATTTGTTATCACTGGTGGGACAATGCCGCGCGTTTTGAAGTGAGCGGCATACGCGGCACCCACTTCATTGGAGTTTGTCAGCTTAATCCGAGCGTGGAATTTCTAGCACCTCCGGAGGTCACCAATGATACAGCGCAACAATCCTGACATTGACTTTGATACGGTCGAAAACGACATTGCCCGGACGTTGGAAACCTATGCGAGCGACAATACACCAGCGACACCCGAAACAGCCGAGGAGATGCCACACCAGGATGTTCCCGTGAGTTCACTGGAAACCCTCTACAGCCTTGATGACGAAACCTTCGTGCGCGAAGCCCATCGCCTGTTCACAGGGCGCCCTGCTGACCCCGCCCTCATCGCCACCCTGCTCACCGAGCTGCAACGTGGTTGGCCAAGAAGCCAGATAGCCGCTGCGTTGCGCTACTCCAGGGACGCAAGGCAGCGGCCCGAGAACAACAATGTGAGGATGCGAAAAAGTTGGCTCACCTACAGGCTGAGTCATTTGCCTTTGCTAGGTCCACTGATGGAGACTTTGCTCGCCCTCGCCGCTGCAGGTCGGCTCAAGCGCACAACAATTCGATTGCAAACTGCATTGCAGGCATGCCAACAGAGTGTTGTCGACAGTCACACCCAACTGCATGAGCGACTTTTCGAACTGGAATCCCAGGTCAATCGCCTGCTCCTTGAAAAGCAACAGCTGTTGAGCAAACTCGAACTCACACAGGCAAATCTGGCCACTCGCTGTGAAGAGCTGGAGCAGCGCCTTTGCGAAGCGCAGAAAGGGTCGGAAAACCGGAGCCATCCGGAATCAGCAGGTAACGACTAGCGAACAGCTGATTGCACGCTCGTCGCGAGTCGATCCGAGTTCAGACGGTAACCACATGACCCCAAAAGCTATCCATCAGATTTGTCCACGTTGTACGTTGGGCGGCGGCATCACCAACGGCATGCTGTTTGTTCGTCGCCTGCTGCGCGAGGCCGGCATTGAATCCAACATCTATGCCGCTGATATTCCGCCATCGCTGGCGCATGAAATACGGCTCCTGAGCGACTATGTTGACGATGAGAATCAGGTTCTCCTGATCCATCATGGCATTGGCAATCACCATGAAACGTGGCTGCCAACAGCCGCGGCCCGCAAGCTGATGGTCTTCCACAATATTACTCCGGCCGGTTTCTTTGACCAGGACGATCCTATACTTCCGCAGCTGGAACTCGGCTGGCAGCAACTACAGCGCTGGAAAGGCTGGCTTGATGGGGTCATCGCAGATTCACAGGCGAACCTGAAGGCACTGCTGGAACACGATTACGACCCCAGTCGGTGTCGGGTCATTCCGCTGCTGGTTGATCTTGATAAATGGCGCCGTCTCAAGAGCATTCCCCCTGCGCGCCCCCTGCAAGACGAATTTCGCCTGCTCTTTGTCGGACGCCTTGTCCCCCATAAAAACCAGCTCGGATTGATTGAAACGCTCCACCACCTGGAAAAGATGTCCGACTGCCAGGTAACCCTCACCCTGGTCGGATCCGGCGATGCTGCCTACGAGAGGTTATTGCGGGATGACATTGAACGCTACCAGCTGGTCGACAGGGTCACATTAACCGGCAAAATTACAGACGCCGAACTGGCAACTGCCTATACACAAGCCGACCTCTATGTCAGCCTTAGCCGTCACGAAGGTTTTGGCATGCCCCTGATCGAGGCCATGGCACACGGGTTGCCGGTGATGGCCTTTAACGCGCCACACAGCAATATTGCCGATACCATTGGCAGGGCGGGACTACTGCTGGACCGCGATGATCCGGTCGCCTGCGCAGCAGCAATCGCTGCAGTGATTCGCCAACCCCGACTGCGCCGCCAACTTGCTATCGAAGGCAACCGGCACCTGGACAACTTTAAGTCGGCACAACTGGCCGAGGATCTTTTCTCATTCCTGGCCGATTTGAACATACACCCCCTGCGCCAGCGTCAGCCAGCTCTTGCACTGCCAGCCCTCGACTTCCGTGTTGAAGGGCCGTGGGACAGCACCTACAGCCTGGCGATTGTGAACCGTGAACTGGCCCTGACTCTCGCCGCCGATGGTTACCAGGTTGGGTTGCACCCAACGGAAGGCGGCGGCGACTATACGCCAGACAGGGAGGCAACAGCCAGATACCCAAATGCGGCACCCTTGGCCAAGGCAACTCTGGCGCCCCATGATGTGACCACTGTGCTGCGCTTGATGTATCCAATGCGGCTGACAGCGATGGGTGGCGTCAATCACGTCGCGTGCAACTATGGCTGGGAGGAGTCGGTAATGCCTCCAGCCACGGTGCGCCAGTTCAACTACCACGCACACCTGGTCACCACCATGTCGGACTGGGTGTCCAAGACGCTAATCGACAACGGCATCACCTCGCCGGTGGTCACTTGCGGCATTGGTGCCGACCAGATTCTGCGCCATCAGCCGGATTATGCCGATCAACCGGACCTGGGCCAGGGGTTGCGCTTTCTCCATATTTCTTCTGGCTTCCC
The DNA here is from genome assembly GCA_000961645.1 of Gammaproteobacteria bacterium BRH_c0. Lineage (GTDB taxonomy): Bacteria > Pseudomonadota > Gammaproteobacteria > Pseudomonadales > Porticoccaceae > NAT127. The sequence continues at coordinate 48,288 of LADM01000024.1, forward strand.
CAGAAAGGGCATCGACTCGCTGCTCGATGCCTACGGAGCAATTTTTTGCGGTGACGACAAGGTTTCATTGGTCATCAAGACGTTTGCCAACCCCCATCAAAATGTCGAGCAGCAATTACAGCAGTGGCGCGGTCACCACAACAATCCACCGACGGTTGTAGTCATCGAGCAAGATATTTCAGCGGGCGCCATCCGTGCTCTGCTGGAATCCTGTCATGTGCTGGTGGCACCAAGTCGCGGGGAGGGTTTCGGCCTGCCGTTGGCAGAGGCAATGCTGCTCAACATCCCGGTCATAACCACCGCCGGGGGGGGGCAGACCGATTTTTGCAGCGATCAAACCGCTTGGCTGATCGATTATGATTTTTTCCCCGCCCAGTCTCACATGTCGCTGAGTGGATCGGTGTGGCATGAACCGCACCGGGATCAGCTCTCGGCCTTGTTGAAGGCGTTTTACGGGGCACACAGGCAAGAGCGCTGGGATGAGTTTGTTCAACAACGGGTGAGCGCGGCCCGCGAAATGATTCAGTCGCGTTTCACCTGGCAACATGTCGCCGACCGCACGCGAAGAGCCATTCAGGTACTTGATCTGTTGCCGCCAACCCTGTCAACACCCAGGCGCGGCTGCGTCACCACCTGGAACACCCGCTGCGGCATCGCAGGCTACAGCCAATTGCTGTTACACCCCGCCCTCGAAGACTGCTGGATCCTGGCCAGCGAGAGCAGCGCAATCACCGGTGAGGATAGCGATCGGGTGCGTCGCTGCTGGACGTCAGGACAGCATGATGATCTGGAACAACTTTTCGAGCAGATAGTGCAACTGGAACTTGAGCAGGTACTGATACAGTTCAATTTCTCCCTTTTCCGCCTTGATGCACTGGCAAACCTGCTGGAGCAATTACACCAGCGACAGATCCAGACCTTTATCACCTTACACTCCAGTGCCGACGTTTGGTGGGATCGGGATTTTATGACCTTGCGCCGCATTCAGCCCCAGCTGGCAGCCTGTACCCGCCTGCTGGTACATACGCTGACCGATCTCAATCGCCTGAAAAATATGGGCTTGGTGGCGAATACCACCCTCTTCCCCCACGGGGTTATGCCGGCACTGGCTTCCAAGCTGCCCGCGCAGCAGGCACAGCCAGATTTGGCCGACAAGACAGTGATTGCATCCTACGGATTTCTGCTGCCAAACAAGGGCTTGCCCGAACTTATTCAAGCGTTCGCCGCCCTTGCCCAGTCTGATGACAATCTGCACTTGCTGCTGGTGAACTCCCTCTACCCCATCACAGCTTCCGATGAGGAGAAAGCACGTTGCGACGCGTTGATTGATCAGCTCGGCATCGGGGAACATTTGACGATGATTACGGCTTATCTCGAAGACGAAGAGTCGCTGGCCTGGCTGCAAAAAGCGGATGTGATTGTGTTCCCCTACCAGCGCAGCAACGAATCCTCCAGTGCAGCAGTACGCTGGGGGCTTGCAACAGGTCGACCCGTACTGTGCACGCCCCTCGCGATTTTTGACGATGTAGCGGCTGTGGTTGATTTCACGCCGGGCATACGGGCCGACCAAATTGCCGCGGGGATCTCAAGGGTGTTGAACACATCCACCAGGTTACAAAGCCAAAAACGGGCACAACAGCGCGCCTGGCTAGCTGATCATAACTGGCGTCAACTGTCCCGACGTCTGGACTGCATGTCGAAAGCGACGCTGCAGAATGCAAAAATCCTGCAAGCCATGTCCGACTCTGTGCTGCCCTGACACGAAACGTACATCAGCGTTGAGTCCGCCAATGGTGTCGAGGGCCTCCCACCCTATCCACCACTACTCACTGACAGCGCTTGAATGCAGATGATTTTTTGCGATAAAAATCATGACATCGCAAAATTTTCCATGGGCCGGATGTAAGGCGGCCGCTCAGTCGCACCATGCAACCAGCCAATAAGGTCTTGTACCGACTGCCTATCCATACAGGCAATATCAACCCACCCGGATTGGGAAACATAGAGGGCCGGTGCATCGCGGGATAAAACCCGGGGCTCATCCGAAACCGAAAGCCAACAATCGTTTCGATGCGGAACAACCTCCTCGTCGGGGACCTCAAACAATCCGGGTATCAAGCCTCTCGCTGTTGTCCAGCCATCCTCCAACTCCTGAACACACTCCAGCTGCCAGGGGGCAGGTAGCATTTCAAGCAGCACAGAAATAACCCGAGCCAGCTCTGTCGACTCAGCGTCAGTGACGTCGAGCAACAAGCGCGGAGGGAACAATGCTTTGCGATTGAGGGTTAGCGCGCGAGACAGATCGTAAATCTCCTGCGGGGACCAGGGCGAGAACGGCTCTGTCTCAATGCGATCGGACAACCGACTGACAAGGTTCATCTCGGCGGCGAGCGGTGACACAGCGTAGTGATTCTCGATAGCTTCGAAATAGCGACGCGCCACCAAAGCCGGGCTGTGGTGATGCAGCACATACTCCTGGCCACTGGTACTGAGCTTGCGTCGCAAATCAATATCTTGCCACAGCAACACCAAGGCTTTTTCGAGACTCTCAATGGACGGCTGATCATCGAGCGCCAAACCGACCTGATCCGGTAACTCTGAAGCGGTACCATGGGTATTGTAGATCAGAGGCAAGCCGTGCCCGAGACAATCAAATAACGCAGCCGAGGTCTCGCCCCGGGTCTGGTTGCGCAACTGCACCCCGACATCTGCTGCTGCCAACCAATCGCTATAGGTCGATTCTGCCACATAGCCGGTGATTGAGATGTTGTTTGCCCTATTGATCAGGGCGTCGATTTTCTGTCCGTATTCATGGGATGTGTGATCACCGACAAACACCAGCCGAGCACTGCCTGCTACACCCAGTTCGGTCCCCAGCCAGGCGTTGATCAACTCAAGATTCAACTTGCTGACGGCGAGAAACCCGAAACAACAGACCACAAAGTCATCAGCCCCCAGCCCAAGACGGTTTCTCGCGCCCTCGCGATCACGCTCTTTGGCAACAGTGCATGAAAAGGGAATCAGGGAAAGTCTGTGCTGGTAAGCGTTTCCGTAATGATAGTCGCATTGGTCAATAGCGAACTGCGAGTGGACGAGGACACCTATGGCCCCGTCCATCACCCAGCGATTGGCTGGATAGGCTTTCGCCGTTCCATCAACTCCTGTCGTCGCGAGCATATCAAGGGCATGATATCCATGAGATCTGACCATGGATAATGACAGGGCTGTGTCGTCAAGACCAAAAGCCTGGGCATGGTTGAGCATGCCGCTCAGATAGAAATCATGTAAAAAAACCACACCTGGCACACTGCTCAACAGCGACATCATTGGAATGTGAAAATGACTATTTCCCATATGATAAAGCACCCTGGCGTAGTGCTTGGCATGGGTTAAAAACCACTCACTGGAGCGCACAGTAAAATACGCTGCCAAGTCATTGTTAACATGAGCTTCATCGCTAATGATGTCGATGTCGTAGTATTTGGCAAGTTCAGGCAGTAGTCGTGCACTATAGTCGGCAATACCGCTGCGCTGAGGGGGCAACGGCGACAGATAAGCGAGTTTCAGCCGCGCTGACACCTGCTGGCCAGCAACGGGGTTGACTGTTGAGCAGTCGCCGAGCTGAGACTCAATTGCCGACAATGCCGCCCTTGCGCTTGCCTGCCACGAGAAGGACTTTGCCTGCTGCAGTCCGTGAACGCGCAAACGCTCCCTGAATTCGTTATCAGTCAATCCACGGGTTAATGCGTCTACCATTGGCTGGAGTTCGGCAGGATCGAACAATGCCTCCTGGTTGCCGATGACCTCGGGAATGCTGCTGCGATTGGCGCCAATTGCTGGCGTCCCACAGGCCATTGCCTCAAGCACCGGCAAACCGAAACCTTCATGCAAGGATGGGAAGACAAAAAGGTGGGCCATATTGTAGAGAGCCACCAGATCGTCCTCGCCCACGAAACCGGTGAAAACCAGCTGCCCGGACGCAAGTCCATATCGCTTGCCCAAGGCCTCCAGACGACTGCGATCACCGTCGCGGATTTTGCAAACTATCACTAACTGGTGGGCATGCCGCAATGCCGGCGTCAACTGCGCATAGGCTTCAATCAAACCCTCGACATTCTTTCGATAATCCACACCACCGGTATACATTACAAACCGATCACCAAGACCATAGGTGCGCCTGATGTCATCGAGACGAGCTTCCTCCAGCGTCAAAGGCAGGAAATGATCATCGATGGCCGACGAAATATTGATCACTCGCTGCGGTGAAATGTTGAGTACTTTTAGCGCTTCCTGACGCGAGCTTTCGGAAATGGCCAACAACAAATCAGCGTTGCGGAGGTGCTGCAAACGACGCATATACCAACGACGGATATAGGGGTCAGAAAGGTAGGCGGCTTGATTGAGGTATGGAATCAGGTCATACAAAGTAACGACATTGAGAGGTGCCCTGTTGGATGTCGGCTCTATCGCTATGGTTGCATCATCGGAAAAACCTTCGAACAGACTGGCAACATGAATGGCATCCGGTTTCAAATCGTCAATAAATTGCTGCCTGAGCAATTCCGCGACCCGCACTCTGCCAATATTGGTTGGTTCTGTATCGCGACATCCTGGCGGCAAAGCGAGAACGTGAATATTTTCGCGTCCAATCAGGGGGTCAAAAATCCCTCGCAACGGCGGAATTGTTTCGGGAAAGCGATCACTGAACAGAATACTCAGCCGGTGTTCGCCCGGCTCTCGCGCCATGGCTCGGGCCAATGCCAGGGAGTAGCGGCCAATACCGCGGTTACGGCTACTCGAGGTTTGACAGGCTTGCAGATCAATCAATAAATGCATGGCTCAGCGCTTCCTCGCATAGGTCAGGTTGCGCATGAGCCGGTCATATACCTGGTCCACCTCAGTAGAGGCACTGTTTAGCGGCACTTCTGCGGAAAAATCCATATTGCGCCGCACACCCGCACGAGCCGCACGAGCCGCACGGGGCGTTGCAATAATCCGTTGCACCAAGAATCGCTTCAGCCCTGGGGTGTACTCCAAAGCCCGCAAAACTACACTAAAAAGCCATGGTCGCGCTCTGATCCAGTACATCAAGGCGACAAGTCGATGTTTGATAAATATGCGTAAAATTATGGAAAGTCGATTTAACATTACAATCTCAGCTATCTACAAAATTTTTCCACACCGCTCCAGTGGGTATGGCTCGCTACAGGGTAAGCCTATAGGCAACCCCAATCTCCATAAAATGCAGACTTTAATTATCTTTGTCAGATTCTTCGCCACCATCCTTCGCCAAGCACGTCAGATGTTGACGTCGAACCAGATTGGCCAAGGCCTGGGTGTAATCGGCCTTGTGCTCTGCCACCAAATGATAGTTGGTGTCAAAAAACCAGCTCACCGGATACATGAAGTCAAACGGTCGCCCGGCATAGGGCAAGCCCGCCTCGCGCACATAGTCCGGGAAGTTCTGATAAAAATCTCTCTCCACAGGATCATCATGATATTCCTGGCGTTCAAGCATGGGGGGCGGCACGAACAGCACACAGCCCCCCATGTCGATGATTGATTGATAGTATGCCCGCCACAATTGCCAGCCGAAGGCCTCGCGCTTGAAGGAGTTCCCGTAATGTTCGATAGCTGAATTGGCAGCACCAGCGTGGATATCGGGATGCAGATCAGACAACGCACTGTTAATTTGATCACCATTGTGATCAAGATTATGTGCACCATACAGACCGGGAACCTCAAAACCCTCGGGAACGCCCAAAAAAGCCTGGTACAGACGCTTGACTGAAGTCGCCCAAAGCACTCGTGGCCAGAAGGTCCACGGCTCTGACACAATTAAACCCGGATACGAAAGCAAATAGTCCAGAAAGACCTGATTGATTTCCCAATCAAACGAATACAGTGGATATTCCAGAGGCAGGAGTACCACATCCCCCGGATTGAAGGCCGGTTTGACTCGCTGCACTATATGAATCGGACCAATACCGGCGTTGACTCCCATATTGACCACCGGTCTTCCCAATGCCAATCCCAGCTGTTTTGAATCAAGGCCGAACATGGTAGCGGAACCCGCTACCACAACAATTTTTGGTTCAGTGCCCAGCTCCCTGACACGCTGCATTTTTTTCTCATAGGCCTGATCCACCCACACATTGTGGACATGGGGATGGCCCAGCAGGATCACGAAAATGGCTACCCATAGCAGTAGCAGTACGCTACCGCCCGCCAGCAGCCCCAGCAGGAACTGCTGCATCGAACCGTTATGACCAACGGCAATAAGTTCGTCATCCAGCAACGACATGAGCGCCCATCAGAAGTTAAAGTACAGGAAGACCCGGTCCGGTCTTTCCGCAATTGTTTTGAAAACCATGAGTAACAATGGCGCTGACAGCAAGCCTTTTTGCAAGGGCGTCAAGGAGGACGCCAACACATGGGTGGAAGGGGCCAGCAGGGCGAACAACATCGCCAGGATTGCCAGCCATCCCACCTGGCCAGATGCATCCAGGCTCATCAGGGCGCCAACAATTTCTGTCGTCGGGAAACCACCTTCCAAGATCGGAAAACGGCCAAGCCCAGAGAAAATATGAAGCGCATCAGTGAGGTTATCTGCACGAAACGGTATCCAGGCCAGCAACACGGCAATGAGCGTTAATGCCCAGGCCAAGAACAGGGGAAGACGAATGGGAGTCACCGCCCGCCACAGGTGGTTGAGGGTCAAGAGACCGCCATGGATGCCTCCCCACAGCAGGAATTGCCAGCCGGCACCGTGCCACAGGCCTCCAAGAAGCATTGTAATCATCAGGTTGGCATAACGCCTGAGGCGCCCCTTGCGGGATCCGCCCAGTGGAATGTACAGGTAATCCCGCAAAAATTTCGACAGGGTAATGTGCCAACGGCGCCAGAAGTCGATAATAGAGACCGCTTTGTATGGCGAAAGAAAGTTAAAAGGCAGACGGATACCAAACAGGAGCGCAAGACCGATCGCCATATCCGCATAACCCGAGAAATCGAAGTAGAGTTGAGCGCCATAACCCGCTGCTGCCGACCACACTTGCCACATATCAAAGTTTGTAGCGGCTACATTGCCATAGATGAGGTCGACACCGGGTGCCAGGGTGTCAGCTATCAGCACTTTCTTGGCCAAGCCAACAGACAGAAATGTTAACGCCAACGCTACAGGTATCGGTCTTTTCAGCCAATCGGCAGCAATCTGGGGTACCACCTGGCGAGCGTGGACGATCGGCCCGGCAATAAGCTGAGGAAAGAAAGATACGAAGAAGGTGTAGCGGATAATCCCTGGAACCGCCGTCTTGTTCTGGCGCAGATCTGCCAGCCAGGCGATTTGTTGAAAAGTGTAGAACGAGATGGCCAGTGGCAAGGCCACGTTAACCGGCGACTTCAGCTGAAAAATATCGGTTGTGATAAAACCCAGGTACTTGAACACACCCAGCAGCGACAGGTTGAATATCACCCCGGAAACCAGCCATACGCGGCTACCAGCCAGAGCTATCCTCGTACCAATCCAATAGTTCACAGCGATGGAGCCTATCAACAATGGGAGATACAAAGGATACCAAGCTGCGTAGAACCACCATGACGCCGCCACCAGCATCATCAAGGTCGTATTTGCTCCACTCATACTTCTCAGCAACAGGAATAGCAGCCAGACAGCTGGCAAGAACCCGATGAGGAAATCCATGGAGCTAAAGAGCATTAGTTAACAAGCCGATAGGTACCAAAGGGGACAAGAGAGGCCTTAACTCACCTGTATTGCCTACCACTGGCACTCAGGCAAACATAGCGGGGCATTATGCCACAGGTTGCCACTCTTCAAAGTGCTGCTTTTCCCCACCTTCCCGGACTATTCCGAATATAATGCACGCCGATCATCTATTGACATGCATGGCAAGCAGCACTTCTGCCTCAGGCCCTTTTAATCGCAAACCAGGGGCACGGGAGAAAAATGTGATGATTTGCACAACTCCCGCCAGCTGCGGGGAACTTTATTAGCACATTGCCTCACCAACTTGGCCAGGAATGACTATTCAGAGGAAAGCATGATTCCAGTAATTCTCTCCGGCGGCAGCGGCTCGCGGCTTTGGCCCCAATCGCGCCAGGCCTACCCCAAGCAATTTCTGTCCCTGACGTCGCACAACACGCTGATTCAGGAAACCGTGCAGCGGCTGGCTGGCCTGGATGTTTTTGCGCCCCTGGTGATCTGCAACGAAGATCACCGCTTTGTCGTGGCCGAGCAGCTGCACCAGCTTGGCGTCAGACCGGACAGTATTCTGCTCGAACCCCATGGCCGCAACACGGCTCCTGCAGTCGCGCTGGCGGCGCTCCATGCCCTGGCTCACCACGATGATCCGCTGATGTTGGTGCTGCCCGCTGACCATGTGATCCGCGATACGGCTGCCTTCCATGCCGGGGTAAGACTCGCCGCTGAAGCGGCCTCGCAGGGCGCTCTGGTAACCTTTGGCATCGTCGCTGACAAACCCGAAACCGGTTACGGCTATATCCGTCGCGGCGTTGAAAACCCCGCTCTGAAAAACACATTCTCCGTTGCCCGCTTTGTGGAAAAACCCGATGCGCAGCGCGCTGCGGATTTTGTCGCCAGTGGCGAGTACTACTGGAACAGCGGCATGTTCATGTTCCGCGCCTCGCGCTATATCGAGGAGCTGGAGCGCTTTGCCCCGGACATCCTGACCTGTTGCAGGGACTCCCTGGCCAGGGCGCAGGAAGAACGCGATTTTGTCTGGGTTGACCGCGATGCCTTTGCCGACTGCCGCAGCGACTCGGTGGATTACGCGGTGATGGAAAAAACCGACCATGCAGTGGTCATTCCCCTCGATGCGGGCTGGAGCGATGTGGGTTCGTGGCAATCCCTGTGGGAAGTGCTCGACAAGGACGCCAACGGCAATGTCGCGAGCGGCGAGGTGCTGAGCATCGACAGCAACAACTGCCTGGTGTCGGCAGAGAAGTCCCTGATTGCCACCCTCGGGGTGGATGACCTGGTGATAGTGGAGTCCGACGACGCGATTCTTGTCACTCGCCGCGACCGCTCCCAGGATGTGAAGGCAGTGGTTGCCGGACTGGAGAAGCAGGGTTCGGTCCGCCACCAGGTGCATCGCAAGGTCTTCCGCCCCTGGGGCCACTACGACGCCATCGATGGTGGTGAGCGCTTCCAGGTCAAGCGCATCATGGTCAAGCCGGGTGAAAAGCTCTCCCTGCAAAAGCACCACCACCGCGCCGAGCACTGGGTAGTGGTCAGCGGTACAGCGCTGGTGACCTGTGGTGACAAGCAACTGCTGCTGGCGGAAAACCAGTCCACCTATATCCCTCTCGGGGTGGTGCATCGCCTGGAAAACCCCGGCAAGGTGGAGCTGCACATCATCGAGGTGCAGAGCGGCGCCTATCTCGGGGAGGACGATATCGTCCGCTACGAGGACAGCTATGGCCGCCACCGGGACACAGTCAAGGATGTCTGACCCGCAACTGAACCGGCCAATACGGGTTCTCCACGTTTATCGTACCTACTTTCCCGACACCCAGGGCGGAGGCGAGGAGCTGATCCGGCAGATTTGCCTGAGCACCGGGCAGCAGGGCGTGGAAAACCGTGTTTTTACCCTCAGTCGCAACAGTGCTGAACCCCGGCTGGAACTACCGGAAGCGACCGTATACCGGGCGCCCTGTCATGGGGAGATCGCCTCCTGTAGCCTGTCATTGAGCGCGCGCAGCCCTTTCCGCGAGCAGGTACGCTGGGCGGATATCATCCATTACTATTTTCCCTGGCCCTTTGCCGACCTGCTGCATCTATCCTGTCCCGAAACCCGGGACAAACCGGCCATAGTGAGCCATCTCTCCGATGTGGTGAGGCAGAAGAAACTGTATTTTTTCTACCGCCCACTGATGTCGCGCTTTATGCAGAGGGTGGACAGAATTGTCGCCACCTCCCCCAATTACGCTGCCAGCAGTCCCTTCCTCCAGCAATACATCGACAAGGTGTCGGTGATTCCCATCGGCATTGACGAGGGCGGGTATCCCGCTGCCAGCGAGGAGGATCGCCAGGCGATGACTCACCGTTACGGCGACAATTTCTTGCTGTTTGTTGGCGTTTTGCGCTACTACAAAGGGCTGCATATCCTGCTCGAAGCAGCCCGTAAAGTGGATACGCCCATTGTGATTGCTGGCACAGGCCCCATGGAGGACAGACTCCAAAGATTTGCCAAACAACACAATCTGACCCATGTTCACTTTCCGGGACAGATCACCGACCGCGAGAAGTCTGCCCTGCTGTCCACCTGTCGTGCCTTGGTATTCCCCTCCCATTTACCCTCCGAATCCTTCGGTGTTACCCTGCTGGAAGCCTCCCTGCACGGCAAACCCATGATCACCTGTGAAATCGGCACCGGCACCACCTATGTCAACCGACACGGCGAAACCGGCCTGGTGGTTGCAGCGGATGAGCCCAAGCCGCTGGCTGCGGCGATGCAACAACTGAGCACTGACAAGGCGCTGGCAGAGCGCCTCGGCGCTGGTGCCCGGCAACGCTACGAAACCGTCTTTACCGGAGAGCGAATGGGACAGCAGTACGCGGCACTTTACCGACAGTTGCTGGAGCCTCAGGGGTGACAGCGGACCTGTCGGTGTACGCAGCCGGGGGCCTGGTGGCAAGCGTCTTTGCCAGCGCCTGGTTGCTCACTGCGATAACCCTGAGACTGGCATTGGCCCGCCAGGTGTTCGATATACCCAATCACCGCAGCTCCCACCTGGTCCCCACCCCCAAGGGCGGTGGTGTGGCTATTGTTGTGGCTGCCAGTGCTGCCATCTGCTGGCTCGCGGCCAGCGCTGGGCATACCCTGTTCTTCGCTCTGACCATCATGGTCACTGGTGGCATCTCTATCGCCGCTATCGGCCTTGCCGATGATCTGAAACCCCAGTCAGCCAGACTGCGCTTCAGCATCCAGCTGCTGGCCGCACTGGTGTTTTTGGTCTGCCTGAAGCTCCCTGCCGGTCTGTCCGTGGCCGGACTACCCTTATCAGGGTTAATGCTGTTGCCCCTCGCCCTGGGCTGGATGCTGTGGATGACCAATCTCTACAATTTTATGGATGGCATCGACGGGCTGGCGGGGATACATAGCATCGCCGCAGGGGCCGGCATTGCTCTTGTTCTCGCTGCAAACCAGGCTCCGCCGGCATTGTGGCTGGCGCCACTGGTGATCGCTGCGGCCAGTGGCGGCTTTATCCTGTTGAACTTCCCGCCCGCCAAAATCTTTATGGGCGACACCGGTAGTGCCTGGCTGGGCTATATCTTTGCCGCACTGGCAGTGTTGAGCGGCATCCACGATCCGACGCTGTTCTGGGTCTGGATCATTATCCTCGCGGTTTTTGTTGCCGATGCCAGCGTCACCCTGCTGTCCCGCTTACTGCGCGGCCAGCGGATTTACCAGGCGCACCGCAGCCATGTCTATCAGCGGGTCACGCAGCGGCTGATATCTGACTACCAGGGCAAGGGCTTGGATGCTGGTGCAGCGCGGACCAGGGCGCATCGACTCTACTGCCAGCTCTGTCTGGCAGTGATGGCACTGTGGTTAATGCCCATTGCCTGGCTGGCAGCCGCCGATGCTATCCCGGGGTTTTTGGCTGTGCTCGTTGCCTACGGACCGCTGATTGCTGTGGTCTTGTGGTTCAAGGCTGGTCAACAAGAAAGCTGATATCTATTGAGCAGCATTCCTGCACAATGCTGCCTCCCAGGCTTGGTTCAAGGCAGATCAAAGAGATGGGTCCGGTAGTGGGCCAGCTCGGCAATCGAGTCATGGATGTCGTCGAGCGCCAGATGGCTGCCACGCTTGCTGAACCCCTTCAGACTGTCCGGTTTCCAGCGCCGGGCGATTTCCTTGACACTGCTGACATCGAGATTGCGGTAGTGGAAAAACTGCTCCAGCTGCGGCATCAGACGGGCGAGAAAGCGCCTGTCCTGGCAGATTGAATTGCCCGACATGGGTGAGCAGCCGGGTTCAACCCAGGCACTTAAAAACGCAATGGTGGCCTGTTCTGCTTCACCAGCACTCACCTGGCTGCTGCGCACCCGATCGGCCAGACCTGACTGACCGTGCTGGCGGGTGTTCCACTCATCCATCCCGGCCAGTACTGACTCGGGCTGGTGAATGGCGAATACCGGGCCTTCAGCCAGGACATTGAGATCCTTGTCCGTGACTACCGTGGCAATTTCAATAATCACATCGCTGTCGGGGTTGAGCCCGGTCATCTCCAGATCGATCCATACCAGGTTCATCTTGTCTTTGCCCTTGTCCATCCACTGCTCCTGATCCGCTGTTATGTCACTGGCAGCCATTATGCTATATCCTTGCCCGTCGATCAGTACTGACCCTTCGAGGGCCGATGGCAAATCGTCGTCTTACCATTCAGCAAAAGCGTCGCATCCAGCATAAACAGCATCAAACCACGCTGCCGGGCGCTGCCGCCGTCGCAGAGGGCAACCTGGGTGCTGAACAGGAAGGCATCGTCATCACCCGCTTCGGTAAACAGGCGGATGTGCTGCCACCGGACTTCCTCCCCGGAGACAAACCCTTTCGCTGCCATATCCGCGCCACCATCAACGAGCTGGTCACTGGCGACGCCGTTATCTGGCGTACCGGCAAGCCCACAGGGGTGGTGGAAGCCACCCGCCCGCGCAACAGTGTTATTTCCCGTCCCGACAGCCGTGGCAGGCTGCGCCCGGTAGCAGCCAATGTGGATCGCATCGCCATTGTGCTTGCGCCTCAACCCGAGCCCCACCCCAACCTGATAGACCGCTACCTGGTCGCTGCAGAGGATCAGGACATACGGCCTTTGTTGTTGCTCAACAAGGTGGACCTGCTGAAGGCAAATGACCCCATTGATGCCCTGCTGGCCACCTACGGCCTGCTGGGCTACGACATCCTGCGGGTTTCCGCTGTCAGCGGGGTTGGGTTGGATGAACTGTTGGCGTATTTTTCCCGCCACACCTCGGTGCTGGTAGGTCAATCCGGTGTGGGCAAGTCGTCCTTGATCAACTTGCTCCATCCGCCTGCGGCTGCTCAGGTGGGTGAATTGTCGACAGTCAAGGCCAAGGGACGCCATACCACCACCTCGGCAACCCTGTACCGCCTGCCCGGCGGCGGCAATCTGGTCGACTCACCCGGTATTCGCGAGTTCGGCCTGGGCTACCTCGACAACAGAGCCGTGGCCGAAGGGTTTATCGAGTTTCGGCCCTTCCTGGGGGGCTGCCGTTTTCGCGACTGCATCCACCTCAAGGAACCGGGCTGCGCGATTCTCGACGCCGTGAGCCGCAACGTCATCACGACACAGCGACACCTCAGCTACCAGCAAATCATTCGCGATCTGGCCCAGGGCTAAAACCGCAAGCAATGCTGGGTTAAGATTGCCGATCTGACCAGGGGATTAAGATGAAAACAGCGCTACCACGCCTTATTGAACCACAAGAGCTTCAGCAACTGCTTGGCTCTGACCTGCTGATTATCGACCTGTGCAGTGACCAGCAATACCACAACGGCCACATTCCCGGGGCCGTTCATGTCTCGCCCGCACAACTGATGGATGGTCGCACCCCAGCGCCGGGCAAACTGCCCGATGTTGAACGGCTGAATGCCCTGTTCAGCCATCTGGGGCTGGCACCTGACAGCCGGGTGGTGGTGTATGACGATGAGGGCGGTGGCTGGGCTGGCCGCATGGCCTGGACACTGGATGTCATAGGCCATGATCGCTGGTCCTACCTCAATGGCGGGCTGGTGGCCTGGAGCCGTGAGGGGTTTCCGCTCGAAACCGAGGCAGTCAACCCCAGATCAGCCCCTGTCGAGGTCACTATCCACCCACAATTTATTGCCGAGCTGGAAGAGATCAGTGCCAATCTTGATGACGCCCATTACCTTGTCTGGGATGCCCGCAGCCGGGAAGAATATGAGGGCACCCGGGTAGTCGCCAACCGTGGCGGTCATATTCCCGGCGCCATCCACTGCGAATGGACCTCCCTGATGGACCCGGCACGCAACTACCGTATTCGCAGCGATGCAAAAGAATACCTGGCAGGGCTGGGACTAACCCCCGACAACACCATCGCCACCCACTGCCAAAGTCACCACCGCTCGGGGTTCACTTACCTGGTGGCTCGCATCCTTGGCTACACCGCCATCAAGGGTTATCACGGTTCCTGGGGGGAGTGGGGCAACCGTACCGACACCCCGGTCGAAACGGGAGCAAGGCAATGAGTGCGGCTGATACCAAGGATCATAAGGGGGAGCTTTTTGCCGCCCTGCAGCGGATTCTGCCCCAGCACAGCCTGTCGCGGTTGCTGGGAAAACTGGCCAGTAGCGAGAACACTCGCTTCAAGAATTTTCTGATCCGCAAAGCGATTGCTCGCTACAACATTGATTTGTCCGAAGCCATTTCGAGCAATATCGATGATTATGCCTCGTTCAACCACTTTTTTACCCGCCACCTGCGACCGGCTGCGCGCCCCATAGACAGCGGGGAAAACTCCCTGGTCGCTCCTGCGGATGGCACCATCAGCCAGCTGGGGAAGGTTGAGCAAGGCCGCATATTCCAGGCCAAGGGCCATGATTTTTCAACCCAAACCCTGCTGGGATTGTCGCAAGAGCAAACAGACCGCTTTGAGAACGGCTCATTTGCAACTGTCTATCTGTCACCCCGGGATTACCACCGGGTGCATATGCCCTACCCCGGTACACTGCTGGAAACCCTTTACATACCGGGCCAGTTATTTTCCGTCAACGACATCACAGCAAGGCATATTCCCGGGCTTTTCGCCCGCAATGAGCGCCTGGTTTGCCTGTTCGATACCGACAGGGGACTCATGGCAGTAGTTCTGGTCGGCGCGATTTTCGTTGCCGGTATTGGCACTGTCTGGCAGGAGCATTACACACCGGGGCGAATACAGCACGAGCGCTTTGCGAATCCGCGGTTTTTTCAACGGGGAGAGGAACTGGGGCTGTTCCGTTTTGGCTCAACCGCAGTCGTGGTTGCGGAGAATCCAGCAAAGTTCTCCCAGGCCTTCGGCCATGGAACAACAGTGCGGATGGGGGAAAAATTGGGGGAATTGTTGTAACAGCGTCTCAGCCAGGAATACCAGACTTTACCTGTCGAGACGTTTGGGCTAACCCTGCAGTCTCCGCTTCAGGCTCGCCAGCAGTCCTCCCCTTTCGGCCGCCTCTTCAGTAGCGCCCAAAAGGGAAGATGAAATTTTTGAAAAATCAATATCATAGCCTGTAGGCTCAAGATCGCGGGCAATGGCTATCTTGTTCACTCCGGACACATTGTCGCGACCGCTTTTCATCAGCAGACGGCGTCCCTGATCCTGGTCTTTCAGATCGATAATCGTGAAACCCTGATTGAGATCTGCCCCCCAGCGATCCAGTACGGCAACCCGGGGGGTCAATCGTGATGATGGGTGCTGGTCAAGAACAATCCCCAGATCACCCGTAGTTAACTCCACCAGTGTGCCCGTGGGGTACAGGCCTACGGACTGGATAAAGGTCACCACCAGATCTTCCTGAAATCCACAGTTGCGCATGTTGTAAAGGAAGCTGACTGCCTTGGACGGGGCTACCGGGTCGAGGGACTCCTGTGGGTTGGAGATCGCATCATAGACAGTGGCAATACCTGCAATCCTGGCAAGCATCGGGATCCTGTTGCCGACGATACCTTCAGGAAAGCCACTGCCATCAAGGCGTTCACAATGGTAGCGCACAACGGAAATGACCTTCGGCTCAACGGAGCCGGTGTCGCGCAACATTTCCACACCATAAAGAACAAAGTTGCGGTATTCCTCTTCTTCCTCAGGTGTTCTGTTCAACTTGCGCAACAGTGATGTCGACAGGCGCAACTTGCCAATATCCTTGAGCAAAGTTCCCAAGCACAGCAGGCTGATTTCATCGCGGGCCATGCCGATAAAACGGGCATACTGCACTGCCCACAGGGCGGAGCGCAGGGAATGGTCGTAGGTTTGCTGGTCTTTCTGGCGCAAGCGCAACAACCAGGTGAAGGCATCGGGACAGCGCAGGACACTGCCGACCATATCTTCAACGCTGCCTTTAAGGCTCTGATAATCAACCGGTTTCCCCTTTAGCATCTGCTTGGTTGCCAGGGTCAGCTGACCTTTCAGGGTGCGGACAATTTTTTCTGCCTGCGCAGCTTCTATGCGCATGGGCACCGTAGTCTCGTAGACTCCGGTATTGATCTCGATGGGGGCAGGTCTGGAGGGTACCGGCTTTACCTGGGACTGCTTGCGATCAAAGGGACTCAGCGATAGCGAGTCACCCAGAGAAGGACGCTGTGCCCTGGCGGCAGATGGCTCGACGACTGACAAGCTGTCAATATTGACGGGGCCACGGCCTTTGGTGACATCTATATAGACATGATTGCAGTAGGATTTGAGGTTTTCTATGTCTCTGGGTGCGCGGACATAAAAGCCCTGCAAGGGGTATGGTGTCTGCGACCACGGCCTGTCCAGACCAGACACGTACATGCCCAGGGTCAGGTCCTGCACCTTGATCTGAATCTGGTCGATGGACATATCACGCCTTCCAGGCTGTTCGCAACAGTGGTCTACTGTCTGGCTAGCACATTCCAAACAAAAGGGATACGCACAGATGATACTACTAACAGCAGCTTTCGCAACAATTTCGAGTCAGCTGGCTGAATATGCCGACCAACAACAGGAGCGCTACCCTCTTTGATGGTGACGAACTGACAACTTGTGCACCGAATCAATAAATACCTTGACATGCTCCGGGTCTATATCCGGGGTAATACCATGGCCGAGATTGAATACATGCCCTTCCCCAGGGCCAAAATCCTCAAGGATTGCAGCCACTTCCTGCTCAATGCGGGCAGGTGACGCGCGCAGCAGCGCCGGATCCATATTGCCCTGCAGGGCAATATGGCTGCCCACCCGTGCACGTGCGTTGCCTATGCTGGTTGTCCAGTCGAGGCCCGCCGCATCGCAACCACTGGCGGCAATACTTTCGAGCCATTGCCCCCCACCTTTGGTGAAGAGAATGACAGGGACTCTGCGCCCATCAGCCTCCCTGGTCAAACCGGAGATGATCTTTGTCATATAGTGCAGCGAGAAGTCACGGTATGCGCTGTCGCTGAGTACGCCACCCCAGGTATCAAAAATCTGTACCACCTGGGCGCCCGCTGCGATCTGCGAATTGAGGTAATCGGTGACGGAGTGCGCCAGTTTTTCCAGTAGCTGGTGCAGCAACTCTGGCTTGTTGTAGAGCCACAGCTTGCTCTTGAGGAATTCACGGGTGCTGCCGCCTTCAATCATATAGGTGGCGAGAGTCCAGGGGCTGCCGGAAAAACCTATCAGGGGCACAGTGTTATTGAGCTCACGGCGAATTGCACGCACCGCATCCAGCACATAGGGCAGGTCGCGCGTCGTTTCAATGACCTGTAATTGTTCAATATCCTGCTCCGTCGTGATGGGCTTATGGAATTTGGGACCCTCGCCCTCGGAAAAGTACAGCCCCAAACCCATGGCATCGGGAATGGTGAGGATGTCGGAAAACAGGATGGCCGCATCCAGTGCATAACGGCGCAGTGGCTGCAGTGTCACCTCACAGGCCAGCTCGGTATTTTTACACAGGGAAAGGAAATCACCCGCCTGACTGCGAGTGGCGCGATATTCCGGCAGATAACGTCCAGCCTGACGCATCATCCACACGGGAGTGTATTCAACCGGCTCACGTGCCAGGGCGCGGAGAAAAGTGTCGTTCTTCAAAGCAGTCATTGTATGTCCATTGCAGGGGCTTTTATCTCACAGGCCCATTATGGGTCTGTGAGAAGCAAGACAGGGGGAAAGGTGTGGAGAATTACAGGTCCAGATAATCGAGGATTCCTTCAGCAGCCTGACGGCCTTCCCAGATAGCAGTGACCACCAGGTCGGAACCCCGCACCATGTCGCCACCGGCGAAGATCCTGGGGTTACTGGTCTGGAACTTGTAGGTTTGAGCTTCAGGAGCGACAACGCCTTGCCAATCGTTGAGGTCAATGCTGTGATCGCCAAACCAGTCCGCCGGACTGGGCCGGAATCCGAAGGCCACCAGCACCACATCGGCAGGCAGAATCTCCTCACTGCCGGGAATAACCTCAGGGCGTCTACGGCCCTGGGCGTCGGGCTCACCCAAACGGGTCTCCACCACCTTGATACCCTCCACCCGGCCATCACCGATAATTTCCACCGGCTGGCGATTGAAGAGAAAACGCACGCCTTCCTCGCGGGCATTCTGCACTTCGCGCATGGAACCGGGCATGTTGGCTTCATCGCGGCGGTAGACACAGCTGACACTGGCTGCACCCTGGCGGACAGAGGTACGGTTGCAATCCATGGCGGTATCACCACCACCCAGCACTACCACTTTTTTGCCCTCGACACTGATAAAGTCAGCGGTATCTTTTTCCCAGCCCTGATTGCGATTAACACTGGCCACCAGGAATGGTAGCGCGTCGTAAACCCCAGGCAGGTTTTCACCGGGAAATCCACCCTTCATATAGGTGTAGGTACCCATACCCAGAAACACCGCATCGTACTGGTCAACAATGTCCTGGAAATCAATATCGCGCCCCACCTCGGTATTGAGGCGGAATTCAATACCCATTGACTCGAAAATTTCCCGGCGCCGCGCCATCACCGATTTTTCCAGCTTGAACTCGGGAATGCCAAAGGTGAGCAGCCCGCCAATTTCCGGGTAGCGATCAAAGATCACCGAACGCACCCCGGCACGGGCCAAAACATCAGCACAGCCAAGGCCTGCAGGACCGGCACCGATGATCGCTACCTTCTTGTCAGTCCACACCACTTTCGACATATCGGGCCGCCAGCCCATGGCGAAGGCGGTTTCGGTGATGTACTTCTCGACGTTGCCGATAGTGACGGCGCCAAAACCGTCATTGAGGGTGCAGGCACCCTCGCACAAGCGATCCTGGGGGCAGACCCTGCCACACACTTCCGGGAGCGTATTGGTCTCGTGGCACAACTCCGCCGCCTCGAGGATGTTGCCCTCTGAGACCAGCTTCAGCCAGTTGGGAATATAGTTGTGTACCGGGCACTTCCACTCGCAATAGGGATTGCCACAGGCGATACAGCGATGCGCCTGGCTGGCTGCCTGCTTTTCACGGTAGGGCTCGTAAATCTCGACAAATTCATGTCGGCGAGACTCGAGAGATTTTTTTTGCGGCTCCTGCCGCTCAACCTCAACAAAGTGGAAGTTGTTGTTCAAACGCTCTGCCATAGCTCAAGCCTCTCCCGGTTATTGCGGTGCAGCATGGGTGTTTTCCAGCAGGCTGCCCAGGGACGCAGCCTTGGGTTTTACCAACCAGAACTTGCTGACAAAATCTTCAAAGTCATCAAGAATTTCAGCACCCCAGACACTGCCGGTCACAGACACATACTCGCGAATCATGCCCTTGAGGAAGTGGCGATAGGCCTCAACATTTTCTGCGGTGATGCGATGCACATCCACCAGCTCGCTGTTCACCCGGTCGTAGAAGTGGCGGGTTTCATCCAGGACATAGGCGAAGCCGCCAGTCATACCCGCACCAAAGTTGTAGCCGGTGTCACCCAGTACCACAACAACACCGCCAGTCATATATTCACAGCAGTGATCTCCAGCACCCTCCACCACGGCATGGGCTCCGGAGTTGCGCACACCGAAACGCTCGCCGGCGCGGCCAGCGGCAAAGAGCTTGCCGCCTGTGGCACCATACAGGCAGGTATTGCCGATGATCGGCGTTTCCCTGGATTTGAAACGGCTGCCCTTGGGCGGCTTGATAACAATCTTGCCGCCGGTCATACCCTTGCCGACGTAGTCGTTCGCATCACCGGTGAGATTGATCTCCAGCCCCCCCGCATTCCATACCCCGAGGGATTGCCCGGCAACGCCGGTCAGATTGACATGGATGGGCCTGTTCGCCATACCCTGGTTGCCGTAGCGCCGGGCAATTTCGCCACTGATGCGCGCTCCGATTGAGCGGTCGCAGTTGGCGATTGTGTAGTGGAAGATGCCTCCTGTCCCGTTTTCAATGGCAGGCAGCATCTCCTCCACCATGCGCTCGGCAAGTAGGCCCTTGTCAAAGGGTTCGTTCTTGGGCTGGGTACAGTACTGGGGCTTGGATGCCAGGTAGTCGTCAGTATGCAGTATCGGGCGCAAATCCAGATTCTGCTGACGGGCAGTCTCGCCGGGCAGGATCTCCAGCAAATCGACACGACCGATCAGCTCTTGCAGGCTGCCAACACCGAGCTGTGCCAGCCAGTCGCGGGTTTCCTCTGCCACGAAGCGGAAAAAATTCATCGCCACCTCGACAGTGCCGACGTAATGGTCGTGACGCAGGTGCTCATCCTGGGTAGCCACGCCGGTGGCGCAGTTGTTGAGATGGCAGATACGCAGATATTTACAGCCCAGAGCGACCATTGGCGCCGTGCCAAACCCGAAACTCTCGGCACCGAGAATAGCGGCTTTGATCACATCGAGACCGGTTTTGAGGCCGCCGTCGGTTTGCACTCGCACTTTGTCCCGCAGGTCATTGGCGCGCAGGGTCTGGTGGGTTTCCGACAGCCCCAGCTCCCAAGGCGAACCGGCATAGCGGATAGAAGTCAGCGGGCTGGCGGCAGTGCCGCCGTCATAGCCGGAAATGGTGATCAGGTCCGCATAGGCCTTGGCAACACCGGCAGCGATGGTACCCACTCCGGGCCGGGACACCAGCTTGACGGAGATCAGCGCCTGGGGATTGACCTGTTTGAGGTCAAAAATCAGCTGCGCCAGATCTTCGATGGAGTAAATATCGTGATGGGGCGGCGGCGAGATCAGGGTCACACCGGGCACCGAGTAACGCAACCGGGCAATCAGCTGGTTGACCTTGCCACCGGGCAGCTGCCCGCCTTCGCCAGGCTTGGCGCCCTGGGCCACCTTGATCTGGATCACTTCCGCATTGACCAGATAATGGGGCGTGACACCAAAGCGCCCCGAAGCCACCTGCTTGATTTTTGAGGAGCGAAGGGTGCCGTAACGGGCCGGGTCTTCACCACCCTCGCCGGAGTTTGAACGACCACCGAGGCGGTTCATCGCCTCGGCAAGCGATTCATGGGCTTCCGGGGAGAGAGCCCCGAGCGACATGCCCGCAGAATCAAAGCGCTTGATGATAGCCTCAATGGGTTCCACCTGATCAAGGGAGATCGCTGTTTGCGCCTCTGTCTTGAGCCGGAACAAGTCCCTGAGTGTGGCTACCGGACGCTCGTTGACCAGTGCCGAATAACGGCACCAGTCGCTGTACTGCCCCGAGCGCACCGCCACATGGAGAGCCTGCACCACATCGGGGTTGAAGGCATGGTATTCCTGGCCGTGGACAAATTTCAGCAGGCCGCCGGGCGCAATGGGTTTGCGATCACGCCAGGCATCGGCGCCCAGCTCCTCCTGTTCCGCCTGGATATGGCTGAAACTTGCGCCCTGGATACGGCTGGTAATACCCGGGAAACACAGGCTGATCACATCCTCCGCCAAGCCGATCACTTCATAAAGCATGGCACCGCGGTAGGACGCAACAGTGGAAATCCCCATTTTCGAGAGGATTTTCATCAGCCCCTTGTTGACACCCTTGCGGTAGTTCTTGAAGGCGTTATCCACATTGGTGAGCAGTTCACCGCGATTGACCATGTCAAACAGCACATGGTAGCTGAGGTAGGGATAGACCGCAGAAGCCCCGCAGCCGATCAACACGGCTATCTGGTGGGGATCGCGGGCATAGGCCGTACTGGCAATGATATTGGCATCACAGCGCTGGCCGGCCTTGATCAGGCGATTGTGGACAGCGCCCACTGCCAGCACCATGGGGATGGGGATCAGCCCTGGTTCCAGGTTGTAATCCGACAGTATGCACAGCACTACGCCATCATTGCGCACTGCCTGCTCCACTTCGTCACACACCTGCTCAATGGCCGTTTTGAGATCCGTGGTCTGCGGGTCGTAGATCAGCGAGAACTTGCGCGCCACAAAAGCCGGGTGATCATTGTTTTTCAGGGCAAAGTATTTGCGCGGCGACAGCACCGGGCTGGTAAGGTCGATGTACACCGCGTGCTGGGGCGTCTCTTCGAACAGATTGAGTTCGGGCCCCAGTTGGGTGCTGAGGGACATGGCGATGGCTTCGCGCAGGGGATCAATCGGTGGATTGGTCACCTGGGCAAATTCCTGGCGGAAGTAGTCAAACAGGTTTCTGTGCTTGCGCGACAGCACCGCCATCGGCACATCATCACCCATGGAGCCCACCGCTTCCTGGCCGCCCTCCGCAAGGGGACGGATCACCTGGTCGCGCTCTTCAAAGGACACCTGGAACATCTTCATATAGATCTTGAGGCGGTCCTTGGTCAGCGGGCCTTCCACCTCAATACTGTCCGTTTCCATGGTGGACTGGATCTTGAACGCCCCTTCCCGCAACCATTTTTTATAGGGCTGGGAAGCCGCGAGACGCCGGTCAATGTCGTCACGGGTTTCGATTTTGCCTTCCAGGGTATCAATGGACAGCATGTCACCCGGCCCCAGTCGACCTTTGGCAACGATCTGCTCCGGCTTGTAGCCATCCACACCCACTTCGGAGGCCACCGTGATGATGTCGTCATCGGTAAGCACCCAGCGGGAGGGCCGCAGGCCATTGCGGTCCAGGGCGCACACCGCGTAGCGGCCATCGGTCATGACAAGGCCGGCTGGTCCATCCCAGGGCTCCATCATCAGGGAGTTGTATTCAAAGAAGGCGCGCTGGCTGGAATCCATGTCCTGTACATTGTGCCAGGCAGGCGGCACCATCATGCGCACTGCCCGGTGCAGGGGTACGCCGCCGGCCACCAGCAATTCCAGCATGTTATCGAGGCTGGACGAGTCGGACCCGGTGCGGTTGACCAGCGGTGCCAGATCCTGCAACTGAGGCAGCAGCGCCGATTGGAGCTTGGGCGTGCGCGCCACCGACCAGTTGCGATTGCCCAGAATGGTGTTGATTTCACCGTTGTGGGCCAGCATGCGGAATGGCTGGGCCAACTGCCACAGGGGCATGGTGTTGGTGGAAAAACGCTGATGGAAGACGCAGATGGCGGTTTCCATGCGCGGATCACGGAGGTCTGAGAAGAAGGCAGTGAGGTCCGCAGGCATCATCAAACCTTTGTAACTCAACACCTTGGTGGAGAGGCTGGCCAGATAGAAGCTCTCATCCGCGACCAGTCGCTGCTCAATCTTGCGGCGCAATACAAACAGGGAGGCATCGAGGGATTGATCGGATACCTCATTCACCGGTGCCAGGAAGAGCTGCTCGAAAAAGGGCAGGGTACGCAGTGCAATTTCACCCAGGATGCTGTTGTCAGTGGGGACTTGCCGCCAACCGACCACTTTCAGCCCCTGGGCAGCAACCTCTTCCTCAACGACGGTTTTGGCCGCCTGACGCCGCCCGGCATCCAGGCTAAGCATCACTGATGCCACAGCATATTGAGGTGGCAGCTCTGCGCCAAAAAGTTCTTGCGCCATCGCGCGCAGAAAAGCATCGGGTTTCTGAATAAGCAGACCACATCCATCACCCGTTTTGCCATCCGCAGCAATGCCTCCGCGGTGGGTCATGCAGGTCAGGGCTTCGATACCTGTGGCCAACAACTTATGGCTGGGCTGCCCGTTGATATGGGCAATCAACCCAAAACCGCAGTTGTCGCGAAACTCATCCAGCCGATACAAGCCTTGTGACATAAGATAATCCCAACCAAAACAGCAACTTAAATAAACGGTACGGGGGAGGCACCCGTCGGCGAAAGGACGAACATTTTACACACCCAACCCCTACGGGACAAATGGGTGCTGCAATCACTGCCACTCAACCCCGTTGCTGAGCGCAGTGAGGAGTAGTGGCATTGGATATATGCAAGGACCAGGCCTTTTGAAACTGCCGGGCCCTGTCAATGTGTGGAGGTGGCAGAAACTAACCGCAATAATCCTGTAGCACTGCATCCAGCAGATGCCCGCCGTACTCAGCAGTGACAAAAGCGTCGCCAATCGATTTGAGAAGGACCAGACGCAGAACCCCGTCGGCGACTTTCTTGTCCACCGCCATATGGGTCATAAATTCCTCTGCAGCCATGCCCGCAGGCACCTTACAGGGTAAATTGGCGCGGACGAGCAGGGACCGCAAACGATCCACTTCCGGGGGGCTGATATTCCCCAGGCGGGATGACAGATCGGCCGCCATCACCATCCCCACGGCTATCGCTTCCCCGTGCAGCAACCCCTTGTAGCCCTGCGCTGTTTCGATGGCGTGGCCAAAACTGTGCCCAAAGTTAAGCGTAGCCCGCAATCCTGACTCGCGCTCGTCCGCTGCCACTACCCGGGCCTTGTTGGCGCAGGACTGCTCTACGGCATACTCAAGGGCTGCGCGATCACGACCGATCAGCGCCTGGATGTTCTCGTGCAACCACTGATAGAACGCCGAATCGCCAATAAGCCCGTATTTGATCACCTCTGCAAGGCCGGAACTGAACTCCCTGGCAGGCAATGTATCGAGAGTAGCGACATCCGCCAGCACAGCCACGGGCTGATGGAAGGCACCAATCATATTCTTGCCCAGCGGGTGGTTGACACCTGTTTTGCCGCCTACTGAGGAGTCTACCTGGGACAGGAGAGTGGTCGGAATCTGGATAAAGTTGACCCCGCGCTGGTAGGAGGCTGCGGCATACCCGGTCATATCCCCCACAACACCGCCACCCAGTGCTATGAGGGTGGTTTTGCGGCTGTGGCGAAGCTCAAGCAGCTGCTGATAGATGATCGCAAGGGTGTCGAGGGTTTTGAAGCGTTCACCATCAGGCAGGATCACGGTGCCAATTTTCTTGCCAGCCAACACTGGCAACAAGCGATCCAGATAGAGGGGAGCAATAGTCTCGTTAGTGACAACCAGCACTTCACTGCCGATGATGTGTGGCAAGAGCAAGTCGCCGTTGTCGAGCAATCCAGTGCCAATATGGATAGGGTAGCTTCTGTCGCCAAGCTCAACATGCAGCGTTTTCATCAATGATACGAGTCCGGAAAAAACCCGGACTTTACCATATCAACAATCGAGGTCGCGGAGTTTTTGCAGCAGAGCCTCGGTAGCATGGCGGGAATTCCGCGGCCCCACCTCGAACACCAGGTCGGCAACTTCCCGATAGAGGGGGTCGCGATCACGTTTCAATCGCTCAATCACCTGGCGGCGATCTGGCACCTGCAAGAGCGGGCGCTTCTTATCCTTGAGGGTACGCTGATAGAGCTGCTCAACGCTGGCAGTGAGGAAAATAACCAGCCCTGTATCCTTGAGAACACGCCGGTTGGGGGCGCTGAGAACAACACCGCCACCGGTGGACAGGACTATATCGCTGGCAGCGGCCACTTCCTCCAGCAGCTCGGACTCCCTGCGGCGAAAGCCTTCTTCGCCCTCGACATCAAAAATCCAGGGGATGGTGGCGCCACTGCGATGTTCAATCTCATCATCGAGATCAATAAACCGCTTGCCCAACCGCTGGGCAAGCAGGCGACCAATGGTGGTCTTGCCGACCCCCATGGGGCCGACAAGGTAGAGGTTGCTCCCGGGTTTCATCGATCAAGCAGTTGATCATCGACAATCTTGGGAGTGACAAAGATCAGGATTTCCCGCTTGTCGCTGGTGCGGAAATTGTTTTTAAAGATACGTCCAAGGTAGGGAATATCGCCCAGCAGAGGCACCTTGGTTTCTTCGTCAAACTCCTCATACTGGAAGATACCGCCCAGAACCAGTGTCTGACCATCACCCACCAGGGCCTTTGTTTCGATATCAGTAATATCCAGCGCGGGAACACCGCCAAATACTTCTGCCGCCACGTTATTCTGGGAGATAAACAGATCGAGGATAATGCGGTTGTCCGGGGTTATCTGGGGAGTGACTTCAAGCTTGAGCACGGCCTCCTTGAACTCTACGCTGGTGGCGCCGCTTGAAGTTGCCTCCTGGTAGGCCACCTCCTTACCGGAACGGATGACCGCCTTCTGCTTGTCGCCGGTCAGCACTTTCGGCTGGGAAGCGATCTCCGCATACCCTGCGCTCTCCAGAGCGCTCAATTCCAGATCAAGGTAGGCATTATCGGTAAGCAGCTGTAGGGCAATCTTGCCTGCGGGGTTGGGCACGCCCAAATCCACGTTAAGGCCGTCAAAGATATCGATGTTATCTCCACTGGGTGCGGTCTGAATGGCGCCCGTGGGAGTGATTGGCGGTACAGGTTCACCATCTTCATCCACAGCCTGAACATAGGGCGCCCGGCCTCGAGGGAAACGGTTCATGGGGTTGTAGGGAACAATAAAGTTCTCTATGCCACCGCCAAAACCAAACACATTGTCGCCCACTTCGGAGGCGCCCTGGGCACCCCAGCGCACCCCTAACTCCTTGCGGAAATCGGTGGTTGCAATGACGATCCTGGCTGAAATTTCCACCTGCCGGATGGCGATATCGATCTTGTCGACCAGCCGTCTGAACTCAGCGATCTTGTCTGCTGTATCGGTAAGAATAATGGTATTGGTGCGCTTGTCGACGATCGCTGAGCCGCGTTCTGACAGGATGCTGCTTGTCGCTGTACGGTCATCGTCGCGGCTGCGACTGCGGTCGCCCTCCTCGTCATCTTCCACATCAAACAGCTCGAAAAGCTCTACAGCGTCTGCATACTTGATACGAATAAATTCGGTGACCAGTGGTGCCAGTTCCTGCAGTTGTTTGTTGGCTTCAACCTGCAGACGCTCGCGCTCTGCAATCTCAGCGGCGGGAGCAACCAGCAGCACATTGCCTTCAAGTCGCTTATCCAGCCCCTTGGCCTTGAGGACAATATCCAGCGCCTGATCCCAGGGAACATTTTCGAGCCGCACGGTAATACTGCCAGTTACCGTATCACTGGCAACCAGGTTCAATTCGGTAAAATCAGCAATCAACTGGAGTACGGAACGAACTTCAATATCCTGGAAATTAAGGGACAGCTTTTCACCAACAAAGGCAAATTTGGACTGCCTTTCTTCGAGTTCAACAGGAGACAAGGGCTTGAGGCTGATCACATAGCGGTTATCTGTCTGATAGGCAATATAATCATATCCACCATCGACAGCCTCGACCGTTACTGTTGTGGTTGTGCCTTCTCTGCGGGTATCAATGGTTTTGACAGGAGTCGCAAAATCGATCACATCCAGACGCTGGTCAAGCGCTGCAGGCAGGTCGGTATGAAAAAACTGCGCGATGACTTTTGTCCCTGTCTGGGAAACATCGACGCTAACGGAGGGGTTGGAAAGGGTCAGTGTGACCATCCCTTCACCCTTCTCACTGCGGGCGAAGTCGACATCCTGAATAGAACGATCACTGGCGCCCACTGCCGGGGTATTTTGTTGATTGTTGTCAGAGGCCATTGAACGATCCACTGGCTGTGCAGCCAGGCCAACGACCCGGAGTGTGACGGTATTGCCTTCCTGTAACGTTGTGTAGCCAGTCATTTTATTGAGATTGACCACCAGCCTGGTTTTTTCTTCCGATGAAACGACAACAGCGCTTTTGGCATTTTCGAAAGAGAGGGCATGCTTTTTCTCTTTCAGGGTACTTTGCACCGAGGGAAAATCGATAATGATGCGTGCGGGCTCATCAATCGTATAGGCTTCAGGCGCAGGTGGCGTATCAGAAAAACCCAATACCACTTCGAACTCGTTGCCCGGCAATGAAGTGAATTTAATGTCGTCCAGTGTAGTCGCCTGAACGGAAGCGCTCGCTGCCAGGCCGCAGCCCAACATCCAGACAAACGCCGCCCGCCCAATAAGCCATCTGTAGCCTTTCATGCCCTGCTCCCCAACATTATTCACTCTTGTTTTCCCTCAAAGCCAGTGATCTAGGCCTTTCCACCCAGCCATTTTTCCCATCCGGAACAATCTCGACAACCTCTATCTGGGACGGCGTCAAGGCAACAATGCGGCCATGATTTTTGCCCAGATAATTACCTATGGTAACCCTGTGTATTCCGCCGGCGCCATCATCAACAAGCCCCCAGCTGACACCGTCCTTCACCATTGTCCCCACCATGGTCAGAGCGGCAAAGTTGTATCCCTCCAAAGGCTCTGGAGGCCGGTTCTGGTCGGGGGCTAGCGTGGATTTTCCGTATGACCCATCAGTGGTCATTGCCAGCAAGGGCGGCTCAAAGGGGCTGCGCATGGCAGCGGCCGAGTATTTGAAGGCCCTGTAGGGACTGAAAGTAGGAATCGGCTCAATTTCGCCTGAAGGCCGGGCCTTGACTTCGGCCATATAAGTCACCAGATCCTGGTGCTTTGAACCTGAACAACCTGCTACCGACAGCAACAGTGTGGCAATAAGGGTGATCTTCTCGCGGTTGATCATCGGTTATTCACCCTGTGCCTTGTAACGATAGGTTTTGGCTGTCACCTCAAACACTAGCGATCGGGCATTGTCGTCGTCGCTCTTGATCGTGTAGTCATGGAGTGTAACGATCCGTGGCAACCCCGAAACACCACTCACAAAAGAACCCATGTCGTGATAACCCCCGCTGGCAATAATCTTGATGGGCAGCTCGACATAAAACTCGCCAGCCACTTCCGGCTCAAGATTTATGCTCTGGATATCGAGACTGCTGCCATAGCCAATCTCGGTGATGTCCTCAAGCAATCCGGGAACCTCCGTATCACTGGGCAGCTGTGCAAGCAATGCCCCAAAGGATGTTTCCAGCTCTGCCATCTGTCCGCGGTAAGCCTCAACATTGGCTGACTCGAAGGCCTTTTCTTCAAACGATGTCCGCAAACTGAGCTCCTGGGCCTGCAGCTGGGCATGGGTTTCGTTGAGTTCCTGCACGTGGAAATAGTAGGCACCCATCAGCACTAACAAAAATATGATGACCAGCAGCGCAATCCTTACTGGCAGGGGCCACACACCGATGCTGCTGAACTCCAGCTCATTTATGTCGATTTCTTTCAGCTGATCAATCACGCTGCCACTAGCCATGCATCATGCCCCTGTTTTGTCCTGTTCAACCACGACTTCCGGCTTGGTGAGTTGCACCCGCATTTCGAATTTGTTGCCCTGCTCGCCAAGGGTTGGATCTGCCTCAACCTTGGTGAGGTTCGGTTCGGTAAACTTATATGAACCATCAAGATTGCGCATCAGCGCAGAAACCCGGTTGTTGGATTCCGCAAAACCGGTGATTGAGACATTATCGTCCACCCGCTGCCACTCAGAGAGGTAGACCCCTTCCGGCGTAGCCTTCACCAGCTCGTCAAAAATGCGCACAATGTCCGGGCGGTTAGCCTGCAGCGCCTGGATCACCGCCATGCGATCAAGCATTTCCTGCTTTTTCCTCTTCAGGTCCTGAATTTCCTTGACCTTCATTTCCAGTGCTGCAATTTCGCTTTCGAGCAGTTGGTTGCGGCTGGTCTGGTTGTCAATACGAGCATCGATTACTTGACCCCACAGAAAGCTGGTCAGCAAGCCCACCACAAGAACAACCACAGCAATCTCAAGAAATTCCCGTTTTTTGGTCTGGCGATATTCTTCCCGCCAGGGAAGTAGGTTGATCTTTGCCATAGTCAGTCAAAACTCCTCAGTGCCAAACCGACTGCAATCATCATTGCCGGCGCATCGTTGCCAAGGGCGACGGCATTTACCTTGTTGGATACCGTCATGCTGGCAAATGGATTTGCGACCATGGTGGGCAACCCGAGCTTCTCCTCCACATCCTCCCGCAATCCGTCCATCGCAGCGACACCACCGGCCAGTATCAACTGGTCGATGTAGTTGTACTGGCTGGAGGAGAAGAAGAACTGGAGGGAGCGGGATACTTGCTGAATCAAGGCCTCCTTGAAGGGTTCAAGGATTTCCATTTCGTAGTCTTCGGGCAACCCACCCTGCTTTTTGGCCTGGCCCGCTTCCTGAAAGGACAGGCCATAGCGGCGCTGTATTTCCTCAGTGACCTGTTTGCCCCCAAAGAGCTGTTCGCGGGTATAGACCGTCTTGTTGTCCACAAGAACACTCAGGGTCAACATGGTGGAACCAATATCAGCTACAGCAACCACCTGATCAGAAGACTGCTCCATTTGTTGGCTGACCAGCTTGAAGGCCCGCTCCATGGCGAACACTTCGACATCAATGATTTTTGCTTCAAGCCCCCCCAGCTCTATAGCCTCCTGGCGGGTCTGGACATTCTCCTGGCGGCAGGCGGCGAGCAGCACATCAACCTGGGTCGGATTCACCGCTGACGGGCCAACCACTTCAAAATCGAGGGCAACTTCTTCAAGGGGATAGGGGATATACTGATCTGCTTCAAGAGCAATCTGGGTTTCAAGGGCCTGATCACTGAGCCCGGAGGGCATCTCAATCATCTTGGTGATGACTGCAGACCCGGCCACTGCCGCTGCAACAGCCTTGTTTTTGGGCTTGGCCTGGGTCACGAGCTTGCGGATGGTGTCTGCCAAGGCATCGACATCATTGATGTTTTTTTCCACAACGGTATTGGGCGGCAGGGGGCGGACCATGTAACTCTCCACCCTGTATCGGCTGCCATTGCGGCTCAACTCGATCAATTTCACCGAAGAAGAACTGATGTCCAGCCCCAAAACAGTCCTGGATTTCGCTTTGAGAAAACTAAAGAGTTCCATTTTGTTTGCTATATCCCACTGTTGCGAGCAGCTTGTTAGAAACAACTTTAACTTATTGTCCGCACTTTGCAAATGATGCATTGGATTCTTTATTAATCTTATAATGCCCGGCAAGGCAAGCACCGGTGTGCGAATGAAACCATATTTTCAGACTTTATGTAAGTTTTCCCTGTATTGCGCTGTATTTTCAGCGGGTTTGGCCCTTATCTCTGCCGCCGGCTTTTACCTCTACCTGAGCCCCCGACTACCCTCACCGGAGGCTTTGCGCACCGTCAAACTGCAAACTCCCTTGCGAGTTTACTCCCGGGACGGGCTCCTGATGGGGGAATTTGGCGAAAAACGCCGCACACCGGTCAGCTTCAGCGACATCCCCGAAGACTTTGTTCACGCCATCCTCTCAGCCGAAGATGACAACTTCTACAATCACAGCGGCGTGGATATCACCGGCCTGATACGCGCCGCCGTTGAACTGGCTACCACCGGTGAAATCCAGTCGGGCGGCAGCACCATTACCATGCAGGTGGCGCGCAATTTTTTCCTCTCGACAGAGCAAAGTTTTATCCGCAAATTCAATGAAATACTGCTTGCGCTGCGGATTGAAGACGAACTGAGCAAGGATGAAATCCTAACCCTGTATGCCAACAAGATCTTCCTCGGCAGCCGCGCCTACGGTGTCGAAGCCGCAGCACAGGTTTATTACGGCAAGCATATCCATGAACTGAGCCTCGACCAGCTGGCATTGATCGCTGGCCTTCCCAAGGCCCCCTCGGCATTTAACCCACTGGTCAATCCCGCCCGCGCCATGGCCCGCCGCGACTGGATTCTGACGCGCATGTACAAGCTCGACTTCATTGATGAAGAACGCTTCAGAGCAGCGCTCAAGGCGCCCATGAATGCCAGTTATCACGGCGCCAGCCGTGAACTGGAAGCGTCCTATATCGCCGAAATGGCGCGCCAGGAGGCTATCGACAAATTCGGCCTTGACGCCTACAACGAAGGCTACAGGGTCTTTACCACTGTGGACAGCAAGCTCCAGTTGGCCGCCAACCAGTCCCTGCGCGACGGCCTCGAGAGCTATGATGCCCGCCACGGCTACCGAGGTGCTGAGCGGCACGTGCCCGACCCGGCAAACTGGCCAGACACTCTAATCAAAACCCCAGACTCGGGACCACTGCTGGCCGCCATTGTCACAGCCGTCAGCGCCGACAAGGTCGACCTGCTGCTGAAGTTCGGCGCCGCGGGCAGCCTTTCCCTGCAAAACAACAGTGAGATTCGCCTCTATATCAACGAAAATGCCCGCTCCGCACCTGTCAGGGATTTCAGCTCCCTATTCAAGCCCGGCGACCTGATCCGCGTTCGCAAAGGACCTGATGATGCCTGGTTGCTGGCACAAGTACCCCAGGCGCAGGCCGCATTGGTTGCCATTGACCCCGAAAACGGTGCTATTCGTGCTTTAGTCGGGGGATTTGATTTTGAGCTGAGCCACTTCAACAGGGCAGTCCAGGCTGAACGCCAACCCGGCTCCAATTTCAAACCCTTTATCTATGCGAAGGCGCTGGAAAGCGGTATGACAGCCGCCACCCTCATTAATGACGCTCCAGTGGTATTCCGCGATCCCAATCTGGAAAAAGTCTGGCGACCGGAAAATGACAGCGGCAAATTTTATGGCCCGACCCGGCTGCGCAAGGCGCTCTACCTGTCTCGCAACCTGGTATCCATCCGCATCCTCCGTCAGATAGGTATCAAACGTACCATCGCCAGCATGGAACGCTTCGGTTTTGACCCGGAGTCGCTGCCCAAAAACCTGTCCCTGGCACTTGGCACCCAGGCGACAACACCCCTGAAAATCGCCAATGGTTACACCGCTTTCGCCAATGGCGGCTACCGGGTCAACCACCATGTGGTAGACCGCATTGAAAGCGAAAACGGTGAATTGATCTTCCAGGCCAACCCGGCCACTGTGTGCCGCGACTGCGATAGCAGGACAGTACCGGCTGCGCTCACGGCTGACGCCTTTTCCCCCCTGGAACAGCTCTTTGTGGAATCCACACCCAGGGAAGCCAACAGCATGGCGGTGGACACAATGGCCAGCCCCACCAGGGCCGAGCGCATCATGGATGCCCGGGTCGCCTTTATCATGGACTCCATACTCAAGGACGCCATCAAACTCGGAACGGGCAAAAAGGCGCTGGTGCTCAACCGGGACGATATCGCTGGCAAGACCGGCACCACCAACGGCCCTCGCGATGTATGGTTTTCCGGCTACAGCCCCCACCTGGTGGCAACTGTTTGGGTCGGGTTTGACGAGAACCACTTGCTGGGTCGCAATGAATACGGCGGCTCAGCGGCGCTCCCCATCTGGATCGACTTCATGAAGTCAGCGCTGGCAGACAAACCGCCCCTCCTTCGCCCCCCGCCACCGGGCTTGGTCACCGCCCGGATTGATCCCAACACCGGGCAACGGGTCGGACCTGGATACAGAGGGGCGTTGCTGGAGTATTTCCTCGAAGAGAAGACTCCACCCCTGAGCCGGGGCAACCGCCCGGTCGGCGGCAATAGCAGAGGGGCTGGCGAGGAAGACAACGGTGGCAGCAGGCTGCCGGACAACCTGTTCTGACCACTGCTCCTACTTATCTGGAAAAACGCCAGGTCAGAGATCAGCCAGCAGCGCTTGCCAATCCGGTTCGACACTACCCACTGCGTAAAAGGCGGGATTGGTCAGGCCAGCCCGCTGGTTGTAGCGAAAGGGGGCGCCATCCATCCCGAACAACCCGCCACCCGCCGCCTCGACAATGGCCTGAGCCGCAGCGGTATCCCACTCCCCTGTGGGTCCATGGCGCCAATACAGATCGGCAAGGCCTTCGGCTAGCAGGCACATCTTTAGCGAACTGCCCATGGGCTTCACTTCAACCTGCGGCCAAATCGCGGCCAGCCTGCCTATCAGGGCTGGCGTTTTATCCAGCCCGTGATCGCGACTGGCTACTAGCTTGACGACCATATTGCTGGCGTTTGCCGCCAGTGGGTTGCTGTGGATGTCAGCCTGATCTCCGTCAGCATTAATTTTCCAGGCCCGCCAGGTAGTGCGGTCCTGACCCATTCTCTGTCCGGCATAGAGTGTATTGGTGGCCGGGGCATAGATCACGCCAAGCACTGCCTCGCCGCCCTCCACCAGGGCAATATTGACAGTAAATTCACCGCTGCGACGGATAAACTCCTTGGTGCCATCGAGAGGGTCCACCAGCCAGTAGCGTTGCCACTGGCGCCTGACATCAAAGGGCGGCAAATCGCCCTCCTCGGAGAGCAAGGGCAGTTGCGGGCAAGCGGCGGATAACGTGGAAGTTATAGAGTCGTGGGCGGCAAGGTCAGCGCGTGTCACAGGAGAATCGTCGGCTTTGGCCTCCACACCGATATCAGGCTCGGCATAGACTGCCATGATGGCCCGACCGGCAGCACGGGCCGCAGCGGTCATCAATGCAACCAGCTCCTCGGCGGGGGGCATCATCGCGCCAGTAAATCCCTCACCAGATAGAGGGCAGCCAGGGAGCGACCTTCAGTGAAATCATCCCGTGCCACCAAACTGCTCAGGTCGCGCAACGACCAGGGCACCACCTCGAGAGGTTCAGGCTCGTCGCCGGGCAAACGTTGCTCGTACAGGTTCTGGGCCAGGATTACATCGATATCGTGCCCCATGTAGCCGGGGGACAGGGTCAGCGTCTTGAGAAACTCCAGGTGATGGGCGCCGTAACCCACCTCCTCCATCAACTCGCGGTTGGCTGCCAGCAACCGGTCCTCGCCGACATTGCGGGCGCCCTTGGGCAAACCCAGATGGTAACTCTCAACACCGGCACCGTACTCTTTCACCAGCAGCACAGTGTCATCATCCAGCATCGGCACAATCAACACAGCGCCATGACTGGGGTGACAGAGCCGCTCGTAGATCCGTTCGGCACCGTTGCTGAAACGCAGCAACAGCTCTTCAACCCGGAACAGACGGGTGCGGGCAGTCTCCCGTCGCTTTAATATTTGCGGCTCAACAGGCATACTCGGCAGCCATGACTATCCTCGAAGAGTCCATTATCCGCCATGATTGACTGGAGCGCCATTGATACAGTCCTGCTCGACATGGATGGCACGCTGCTCGACCTGCATTTCGATAATTACTTCTGGCTCTGTCACTTGCCACACCGCCATGCGGAGCACCACGGCCTGGATCTGGATGAATCCAAGCGCCTGCTGAACCAGCGCTTCCTGGAAAAGCGCGGCACCCTGGACTGGTATTGTCTCGACTACTGGGACAGGGAGCTGACCCTGGACGTCCGCCAGCTCAAGGAAGAGGTACAGCACCTGATCGCCGAGCGCCCCCATGCCATTGATTTCCTCCAGCAGCTGAAGACTGCAGGCAAGCAGCGCATTCTCATCACCAACGCCCACCCCAAAAGTCTGGATCTCAAGCTGGCGCTGACCGGCATCGGTGACCACCTCGATCGGATTATTTCGTCCCACCAGTATCGCGCCCCGAAAGAATCCCCGCTGTTCTGGCAGGCACTGTTGGGCGACATCGGCTTTGACGCAACGAGAACGCTGTTTATCGACGACTCGGATGCTGTGCTGGACGCCGCCCACTGTTTTGGCATCCGCCACCTGTGCTGCATCCATCAGCCCGACAGCCAGCAGCAAAGCCGCTACAGCGGCAGGTTTCCCGCCATCGACCATTTCGATGACATTTTTCCTGCCCCCGCAGACTTCGAGTTGGCGCCGTCCTGCACGGCAGTCAAGCGCCATGGATAAGGTACGCATCGACAAATGGCTGTGGGCAGCGCGTTTTTTCAAGACCCGCAGCCTGGCCAAAAACGCCATTGAAAGCGGCAAAATCAAGGTCGAAGGCCAGCGCGTCAAACCCAGCCGCGACCTCAGTGTCGGCCTGACCCTGGACATTCAGCAGGGAACAGACACTAAAACCGTGGTCATCAACGCCCTCTCCGACCAGCGACGCGGCGCACCCGAAGCGGCCACCCTTTACACCGAAACCGCAGCAAGTATTCGCCTGCGGGAATCAGCCGCCGAAAAGCGCCGCCTGACCCGCGATCACGAAACCCATCCAGGCCACAAACCCACCAAAAAGCAGCGGCGGCTGATTCACCAATTTCTCGATGATCACAACAGCTAGTCGTTACAGGTTATACGTGGCAGGCTACAGGTAAGCGTCCAAAGATCCCGGCACCTGAAACGCCCAGCGCTAGACAAAGCCTCTAACCTCTTTTACAGTGCCAAGCCCTTCAGCAGCCCCCAGTCCCTATGGCCAACAAAGACCAGCTCCATCGCTTTATTTTCGACAACAGCGATGTGCGTGGCGAGATTATCTCCCTCTCAGACAGTTATCTGTCAGTGCTGAAAAACAGCCCACAGTCGACCGTTATCGCCACATTGCTGGGCGAAATGCTTGCCGCCGCAGGACTGCTCAGCGCCACCATGAAATTCGACGGGATCATCACCCTCCAGGCCCGTGGCGATGGCGACCTGTCACTGCTGATGGCCGACTGCACACGCCACGATTCACTGCGCGGCATTGCCCGTGTCAAGGAAGGGGCCAACCCGCAGGACCAGGATTTCCGGCAACTGCTGGGTCATGGACACCTGAGTATTACCATCGACCCCGCCGAGGGTGAGCGCTACCAGGGTATTGTGCCCCTCGAACGGGATACCCTCGGCGCCTGCCTCGAAGACTATTTCACCATGTCCGAGCAGCTGCCCACCCGCCTGTGGCTGTTCGCTGATGGACAGCATGCCGCCGGGCTGCTGCTCCAGGCACTGCCCAGCCAGCAGCAATCCGTCGAGGAGCGCAATGATTACTGGCAGCACCTGTGCATCCTCGCCGACACCCTGAGCCGGGATGAAATGCTCAGCCTCGACAACATCACCATCCTCACCCGACTCTTCCATGAAGAGAACCTGCGCCTGTTCGACCCGCGCGAACTGCGGTTTGCCTGTAGCTGCTCTGAAGCCCGTACCCTCGACATGCTGCTATCGCTGGGGCAAGAGGAGGTGCTCTCGGTGGTGGAAGAAATGGGCAGGGTCGATGTGGAATGCCAGTTCTGTCACCAGCAATACAGCTTTGGCCGCGACCAGGTGGAAAGCCTGTTTAGCGGTCAGCCGCGCACCCTGCATTGAAGCCAAAGCAGCGAATCCGACCCTGAATCGGGCGACGCTGCGCCAGCACATCGAATTCTGCCATAATCCGTGACTTCACTGGACAGGCCAGCAGGGTCGTCCGGTCCAGATAACCCAGCAGGTCTTTCACCATGGCGCATAACAACGATTCTGCCGTGCAGGTGTTTAAAAACCTGAATCCGGCTGAACTGATCGAGCAGGCAATCCTGCGCAGGGAAGCGGTACTCACCAATAGCGGCGCCCTGCTGACCTCCAGCGGCGAAAGAACCGGTCGCTCACCAGCCGACCGCTTTATTGTCGATGAACCCAGCACCACTGACGCCATCGCCTGGGGGCCGGTCAACCGCCCCTTTTCCCAGGACAAGTTCAACGCGCTGTGGGAAAAGGTTCACGAATACCTCTCTGACCAGGACCGCTTTGTCTCCCACCTCCATGTAGGCCAGGATCCGGAGCACTATCTGCCAGTCAAGGTCACCAGCGAAACCGCCTGGCACAACCTCTTTGCCCACAATATGTTTATCCGCCCCGAGCGCTACAACCCCTCGGCAAAACAGCAGTGGAAAATTCTCCATGCCGCCAACTTCATCTGTGAACCGGAGGTGGACGGCACCCACAGCAACGCCGCGGTGATCATCAATTTTGCCCGCCGCAAAGTGCTGTTGGCAGGCATGGCCTATGCGGGCGAACTGAAAAAAGCCATGTTCTCGGTGCAGAATTTTCTGCTTGCCGAACGGGATGTGCTGCCCATGCACTGTGCCGCCAATGTCGGCATAGATGGCGATGTGGCCCTGTTTTTTGGCTTGTCGGGCACCGGCAAGACCACACTATCCGCCGACCCGCAGCGCCTGCTGATCGGCGATGATGAACACGGCTGGGGAAAGGGTGCGGTATTCAATCTGGAAGGGGGTTGTTACGCCAAGACCGCTAATCTGCACCGTGCCAGTGAACCTTTGATCTGGGATGCCATCCGCTTTGGTGCCATTGTCGAAAACGTGGTTATCGACAATCAGCGCAACATTGACTACGACGACACCAGCCTCAGCGAGAATGGCCGCTGCAGCTATCCCCTCGAGCACATTGAATTCCGCTGCCCGGAAAACCGCGCTGACGAGCCGCGCCACATCCTGTTCCTCACCTGCGATGTCAGTGGTGTGCTACCCGCTGTGTCCATTCTCAGCAAGGAAGCCGCTGCCTACCATTTTCTCAGCGGCTACACCGCGCGGATCGGCTCCACGGAACAGGGCGGGACTGAGGGCATCACCCCGATTTTTTCCGCCTGTTTTGGCGCACCCTTTATGCCCCGCGATGCCGCAGTCTATGCCGACCTGCTTGTCAAACGTATCCAGGATTTCGGCAGCCGCATCTACCTGGTGAATACCGGCTGGAGCGGTGGCTCGGGGATTGACGGCAAGGGTGCCCGGTTCCCGCTGGCGGTTACCCGCGCTATCGTCACCGCCATCACCAGTGGCGCCCTCGAACAGGTGCCAACCCGGCTACTGCCGAGCCTGAATTTGCAGATACCCGATGCGGTGCCCGGGGTTGACAACCGCTACCTCGACCCCCGTTCAAGCTGGGACAATCCTGCAGCCTGGGAGGCCGGAGCGAAAAAGCTTGCCCAGCTGTTCGTCGATAATTTTGCCCACTTCAATGTGGCGGAGCAGATTGCCCAGGCCGGGCCACAACCAGGCTGAAGATAAAACCATAACTGAAACCTACCGGTTATTACGGCTGCTTTTCGAGAATCCAGCATCTGATGGTTACATTCCCCCGTCCTGGGCTGTCTGCCTTCCTGCCTGGCATACAGGTCCGGCAGTCATCCCTAAGGAGATGAGCTTTTTTTAAACAGGCGATCAGTCCGCTAATTCACCACAGAGTGAATACGGCACTACCTTGTCACACCACCCTGTTACCCCCTTGTCAGCCACTGGCGATGGTCATATAGTACTGTACATCCATACAGTGTTTTCTAACCGGTCATTGCCATGAAAATCCACCCCCTGCCCATTCCGTCACCTCTGCGGGCCTTTGCCGCCCCCATTTACCTGTCGCGGGTGCCCGCCGGGTTTCCCAGCCCTGCCGATGATTATGTGGACAAGCCCCTCGACCTCAACGAGTTGCTGATCCGCCATCCATCCGCCACCTTTTACTGCCAGGTGAGCGGCGAGTCGATGACCGGGGCGGGTATCTTTGACGGCGACATCCTCATCGTGGACTGCGCCCTGCGCGCCAGCCACGGCGATGTGGTGCTGGCAACCCTCGATGGCGAGATGACCTGCAAGATCCTCGACCTGCACCACCAGCGCCTGCTGGCGGCAAACCGGGATTACGCGCCCATCCCCATCCGCGAAGGCTGTGATTTTGTCATCAAGGGTGTGGTTACCAGCTCCATACGGAGGCACCGATGTTTGCCCTAGCCGATTGCAATTCGTTTTACGCCAGCTGCGAACAGGTCTTCCGCCCCGACCTGCGGGGCAAGCCGGTGGTGGTGTTATCGAACAACGATGGCTGCATCGTGGCGCGCTCGAAGGAGGCCAAGGCTCTGGGCATTCCCGACCTGCAACCCTTTTTCAAGATCGAAAACCTGCTGCGCCGCAACAAGGTGGCGATTTTCTCCAGCAATTACGCCCTCTACGGCGATCTGTCGCGGCGGGTGATGGAAACCCTCCAGACATTCAGCCCCGCCATAGAGGTATACAGTATCGACGAGATGTTTCTCGATCTGGCGGGTATGGGCAATGACCCTGGCAGCTACTCCCGCACCATCAGGGAAACCCTGTGGCAGCATG
The DNA here is from genome assembly GCA_000961645.1 of Gammaproteobacteria bacterium BRH_c0. Taxonomy (GTDB): domain Bacteria; phylum Pseudomonadota; class Gammaproteobacteria; order Pseudomonadales; family Porticoccaceae; genus NAT127. The sequence goes on from LADM01000024.1 coordinate 87,970, forward strand.
TGGGCATTCCCATGAGTATCGGTGTGGCGCCCAGCAAAACCCTCGCCAAGCTGGCCAACAAGGTGGCCAAAAAGGCCCCGGCCTGTGAGGGGGTTTGCGTGCTCGATGAAGCGCGCAAATGGCGCTGGGTGCTGGATCGGATGCCGGTGCGGGAGGTGTGGGGAGTGGGCCGCCAGATGGAGCGACGCCTCGGGGATCTGGGGATTCGCACAGCCCGGGATCTGGCCAATGCCAACCCCAAGATCCTGCGTCGCCACGGCAGCGTCAACCTGGAGCGCACCATTGAGGAACTCAATGGCCGCCCCTGTCTGGAACTGGAAGATGTTCCCGGCGACAAGCAACAAATCTACAGCACCCGCTCCTTCGGCACCAAGGCTCGCTCCCTGGTTCCGCTCCAGGAGGCGGTAGCCCATTACGCCAGCAACGCCGGGGAGAAGCTCCGCAAACAGCGCCACCTGGCCCGGGCAGTACATGTGTTTTTTCACACTTCACCCCACGAACCACGCTACCACAGCGCCAGTGCGGTGATGCAGCTGCCCTATCCCAGCGATGATATTCGCCTGATTGTCGCCACCGCCCGCCAGATTGCCCGCAATATTTACACCCCCGGCCATGCATTTTTGAAAGCCGGGGTGGGGCTGCTCAATATTGTTGACCGCCAGCACCACCAGTTCGACCTGCTGCAACCGGGCCAGAACACCCGAGCCGATACCTTGATGAGCACCATGGACGCCATCAACCGCAAGGTAGGCAGGTGCGCGGTGTTTCTCGCCGCCCAGGGCACCCATCGACCCTGGGCCATGCGCCAGCAATTCAGGTCGCCGCGCTACACCACCCACTGGGATGAGTTGCCGAAGGTGAGAGCCTAGAAATGGGAGATGGGAGATGGGAGATGGGAGATGGGAGATGGGAGATGGGAGATGGGAATCGTCTCTCATCTCCCGTCAAACATTTCCCTGTAGTTACTTCTCGACAAACGCCCGCTCAATCACATACTCACCCAGCTCACCGGCGCGGGTTTCCCTGAAGCCGAGGCTGTCGAGAATGCCGCAGGTGTCCTTGAGCATGGCCGGGCTGCCGCACAGCATAAATCGGTCGTCCGCAAGGTTCGGGGCGGGCAGGCCCACATCTTCAAACAGTTTGCCGCTGCTGATCAGGTCGGTGAGGCGGCCAGTATTGCGGAAGTTTTCCCGCGTCACTGTCGGATAGTAAATCAGCTTTTCACCGGCCATTTCACCGAAATATTCGTTGTTGGGCAGGTGGTCGGTTATCACCTCCTGGTAGGCCAGCTCTTCCACAAAACGGCAGCCGTGGACGAGGATGACCTTGTCGAAATTCTCGTACACCTCCGGGTCCTTGATGACGCTGAGGAAAGGCGCAAGGCCGGTGCCAGTGCTGAGCAGGTAGAGGTTGCGGCCTCCGGGCAGCAGATGATCCACTGTCAGGGTGCCGGTGGGCTTGCGGCTGATCAGCACTTCATCGCCAATGCTCAGGTATTGCAGCTTTGAGGTAAGGGGGCCATCGGGCACCTTGATGCTGAAAAACTCCAGCTCTTCCTCGTAGTTGGCGCTGGCAATACTGTAGGCGCGCAGCAGGGGGCGGCCCTCGTTTTCAATACCCACCATGGTGAAGTGGCCATTGCGGAAGCGGAAGGATGGGTCGCGGGTAGTGGTAAAGCTGAACAGGCTGTCAGTCCAGTGGTGAACGCCGGTAACCGTTTCGCGGATCAGATTGCTCATGGGTAAGTGGTGTCCTGCAAGAAAAGTGGATAACCGTTGCGGATGTGCAAACTTGTTGATGGGCAGACTATAGACCCGGAGCTTAATATCGGTAAAATGGGTTATACAGATTTTATTAACCGCTTTTCCAAATAATAAATAACTATCCAAACTACACATCCTGGCTGGAGGACCAACCCGTGAAATACACCCTGCGCCAACTGGAAGTATTCCTCGCCACCGCCCACACCGAGAACATCAGCCGCGCGGCAGAAAAGCTCGCCATGTCACAGTCCGCCGCCAGCAGCGCCCTCAAGGATCTGGAGCATCAGTTTGATATCCAGCTGTTTGACCGGGTTGGCAAAACCCTGCAGCTGAATGAACTGGGCCGCCTGCTGCAACCCCGCGCCGAGGAACTGCTGGAGCGCGCCCGCGAGCTTGAAGTGGCCCTCGGCAAGCATATCCAGAGCGGTCCCCTCAAGGTGGGCGCCACCCTCACCATCGGCAATTACCTTGCCGTGGCGTTGATGGCGCGCTATATGGCCGAGGAGCCGGAAGCGCCGGTATCACTGGAAGTGGGCAACACCGCCACCATCGCTGACAAGGTGCGCCATTTCGAACTGGATATCGGACTGATTGAAGGGGAAATCCAGCACCCGGAGCTGGAAGTGACGCGCTGGCGGGGGGACGAACTGGTGGCCTTCTGCGCACCCGATCACCCCTATGCAAAACGCGGCACACTCAGCGACGACGATCTGCTGGCCGCCACCTGGATTGTGCGGGAGCAAGGTTCAGGCACACGCCAGACCTTCGACCGCGCCATGCACGGCCTGCTGCCGGACCTGAAGATTCTGCTGGAACTGCAACACAC
>LADM01000048.1 GCA_000961645.1 Gammaproteobacteria bacterium BRH_c0
TCTTGCTGTTCCCTTCACCGTATCACGGCGTTCTCGCCGTCAAGGGCTGCGCGTGCCTTGCACGCTGGCGGCCGTGGCCGTCCATGACCCTGTGACGGCTTGCGCTGCGCCGTGCTGGCGCCGGTTCCGGGCAATTCCGCCCGAGCAACCGGAGCACGATCATGACGCAACTGTCCTTTTCCTCGTTCGATTCCTCTCTGCTGGTGCGTGACGCGCAGGGGCGTTACCTGCCGGCATCGGTGGATCAGATTCTTGATGCCGCGCGCCAGGTCATTGACCAGAAAATGCAACGGGGCATGTCCTTCACCTCACCGACCATCGTCAAGGAGTACCTGCGCACCAAGCTGGCCGGCTTCGAGCATGAAGTCTTCGCGGTGCTGTTCCTCGATACACAGCATCGACTGCTCGAATACACCGAGATGTTCCGCGGCACCATCGACGGTGCATCGGTGTACCCGCGCGAAGTGGTCAAGGAAGCGCTACGGCTCAACGCGGCGGCGGTGATCTTCTCGCACAACCATCCCAGCGGAAATCCCGAGCCGAGTCGTGCCGATGAAGACATCACCAAGCGGCTCAGGGAGGCGCTGGCGCTAGTGGACGTCCGCACGCTGGATCATGTCATTGTCGCCGGCAGCGACACCACGTCCTTTGCCGAACGTGGCCTGATTTGAGCCTGGGGGGCCTCGGCCCCCTTTTTTGCTGCGCCTGATGGTGTGACTCCGACCCTCCGGGCTTGCTGTCCCTCCTCACCGTATCACGGTGGTCTCGCCATCCCCGATCGGTTGGCTTTGGCAAGCTTTGTGAGGTCGCTCGGCCTCTTTCTCCGGCCCGGAACCTTGACGATCAAGATCAGCCGTGACTGGGATTCGCCATAGCGGCGGACGTGGCGCATCTCAAACAAGCTCGTTAGATGCGGAGTACCTTCGCGGTTGGGTGTCGCCAAATCAAGCACCAACAGTACGCCCAACCGGATGCTGACATTCTGGTAGTCCGTAGTTTGTGCTGCATACGATTTGAAGAGCGCATCGAAGGAGCAGTCTGTTCCCTCGCGCTTCACCTCGACAACGAGACGTTCGGGGCCAGACCTCAGGCGTATGTCGGCTCTGCCGCTCGCAATGTTTGTTGGTTCAAGGTCGCTCCCTGCGGCATACGTTGCCACCCAGCGAAAAAAGTCCTGCTGTAGTTCGTCCTCGTGAGGCAGTGAACCGTCATCGCGTTCGAAGAGGTAGGCGCCAGTTGGGTCGTCGCCCTTAGTCAATTCCAAGCGACTGAATATAAAACGGACCAACCAGAGAAGCACGGTGTCAAAGAGACGTGCCCCGTTCGTGTTCGCGCTGTAGTCGGTGTGTCCCCGAGCCTCGTTACAGCAGCGTTCGATGACATCGGCTTCGGCAGCTGTCAGATTGGCAAGTTGCAAAGACATGGCGTTCGCGACTACACCGAAGAGGACATTCCTCTGTTCTTCCGGGATGTTGGACCTTGCTATGATGGCGGCGAGCGAGGTCCGTTCGCTCGCCGCCTCAGGAGGGTTTTTCGGACCGCCTGACTGTCCAATGAAAGCATCAATCTGCGCAATCAGATCTCGCGCTTCTGTGGCCCATTCGTGGGTCGCGTTTTGTTGGAGCCACGTGCGCACTTGATGCGCCTGTCCGGCCTGTGTGGCGACACTTGCGCGTATTCGAGGCCTAACCATCGCTTCGACGCCACCGTGCTGATCTCGACGCAAGATCGATCGACCTGCGCTGTACACAGACAGGAGACCTTCTTCGATGACAGCTGCCGGTTTCCACCAACTCGGTTCGTCAAGTGAGCCTGCCAGTCCCGCAACAGCACTGGCCAACGCGCTCCAACACGCCGCCTCGGTCTGTCTTGCCCCCAACCACGGAGGACCAGAGCCTCCGGACAAGGCGTGCAGCTCGAAAGCGTGCTGCTGAACGCGGGCGCTCACGGTACCGAGCGATGCGCTCGTGGCACCGCTGTGGAAGCCCAGAAGTAGGTCGAGGCCATCGAGGTACAAGCTGGCTTCCGGACGGTGCTCAGATACTCCGTTGGACTCACCAAACCAGTCTCTGGCCTCACGGAAGGCGGTGGCTGCCACGTTGCTGTCCGCTCTATCCATGGCTTCAGCAAGAGCCGCCATCCCCAACTCAAAAGCTGCCTCAGGCCGGACCGCTTCGAGTTGAGCGAGTTTGCGCAGAACCTCGACCAGCTCCTTGTCGCGCCAGTGCGAAAAAGCAACGCCGACAATCTTGGCAGCCCGTCGCAGGAACTCTGTGTCGTCACCTGATGCAAGACCGAGGAAGAAGTCCAGTAAGCGAAGCTGCCAGCGTCTGTTGTCGCCGGCCCAGCGAAACGCACCATCAAGCGCCGCGCCGCGCGATAGCCCAGATAGCGGGTCGCCGGTTGCTGCCTTTGCCAGGAAGAGCATGAAGCAACACTCATCTCCGTCGTCCGGCAGCGGTCGATGATGTTCGAGGATATCGACCGCCTCAAGGAGTATGAAATCTGTTGTCGCGACCTCCAATAGATCGTGCAGGACGCCCTTGTGCGCGTCTCTATCAGCCGCCTTGGCATCGCTCCACCCCAACACAAGCGGGTGAAGCAGCTCGGGCATCATGGGCGTACTGCCGAGCGATCGTGCTGCCGGCGCGAGCTTCGTGATCCCGCCAAGATCTTCTAACTGCCAGTCTCGCCCGCTCTTCACGACCTCTATGAGTTCGGCTTCGATCGGAAGCATACCAGTCACCATAGAAAGGCGTTGCCGGCAACCTCACGGCGATTCACTACCGGTATATGATCGGTTATCGCCTTGGACGAGATGCCGGCAACAAACACCTGAAAATGCGGCAGCTTGGTGAAAATTGCCTGAAGCCCGGCAATAAGGTGATCCACGTCGACGGGAGAGACCTCTTGAGCAGCGGGCGAATCAATCATGAGCAATCCCGGGTGCCGGCCAATACCCCGCGCTTCAGCAATTTCAATCATCGCAAGAACGGCCGCCACCTTTAGACGCAACTTCTCGCCTTCCGTCACCTTGCTGTAGCTCGTGGGTACTCCCCCTTTGACCAACGACAGAGCTGCGTTTCCCTTCAGTGACGCTTCCGACAAGTTCTCCATTCCGAAGGCCTTGGCGTATTCGACCAAGCGTGCAGAAACATCGGTTAGCAATCCGTCCCGCACGGCCTTAACCCGAGCCTCCGTTTCAGTCACGACAGCAGACAGAATTTTCAGTTCGCCGCTTCGATCGTCAGCTTGCGCAACTGGGCTTATTGAGGCTTCTTCCAGCCGACCTTCCAGAGCCGCCACGGCCATTGCGGCCTCTTGCCGCCGCACTGCGGAACCTAGCTCCTTAGAAGCCGACTCAAGGCGACTTTGTAGGAGATCAACTTTTCCTCGAAGGGCGGCCAATTCATTTTCCGCTTCTTCCTTCTTGGCCGAAGCGCTTGCCACTGCAGCCTCGGATGCCGCAACCCGTTCCTGCAGCTCAGCTTTGATCGCCTCACTGTCTTCGGAGTTCGTGATCGACTCACCGCAAACAGAGCATGAGTGCGTGGAGCTTTCAAGCTCCTTCTTCGCTTTGGAAATTGTGTGGTCACAGCGAGGGCAGCACTTCGGTTCCAGGCGACGAAACACTGCCGTCGCGGACATGGCATCCATGTGGGTCTGGAGGTCCCGCCGATCTTCCTGGTGGACGGTGATTAGTTCTCGGAGCGCGGCAACGGCGCGTTCCGCATGTTCGACCATGACTCTCTCTTGGCGACGAACATCGACCAGTTCGGTCGTATAGGCATCAATGGCGCTGCGCACGGCCTCATCGCTTGGAATCTTCGCTAGCTCGGCACGTTTCTCTGCTAGTTGGGTGCTAATGCTTGCAATGCGCGCTGTGGTCGCCTCATGTCCCTGTTCCTTTTTTCGCGCAGAAACTTGAACAGCTTGCTCAACGATCTGGTGCGCGGTCTTCGCAGCAGCGAGTGTTGAAACCCACGGGACGCCGAGATACATCTGCATCAACCGCGATGTGAGGCCAGTGGTGACGGGCATGTCGCCAAGAAGTACCTCGTAGTTGGTGCCGATGAACATGGCGCCTGAAAAGGCTACCCAGCTATGTGTTACCGACTGCCCGTCGTCTTCTTTCCCCTGCCGCCAGGTCGATATCGGGTCCATCGCGAACATGCGCATGAAGAAATCTGCCATGACTGCTTCGAACTCTCCATCGGTGGCAAAGTCGGCAAGAACGGTTTTCCCTGGTTCGCCTCCGGGAGTGTTGGGCGAGCGAATACGGTACAGACTGCCGATAGGCTCGCCCTGGGTCTTGGCAACGATCTCGTATTCGTCTGAGTCAAGGAGAAAACTCAGCCGCACGGCATGGAGCCATCGCCGCACATCATCTTGCAGGTTGCTTGAAGGTCTTCCTCTTATCATCCATCGGACGACCTCGATGATGGTTGATTTGCCCCGCAGGTTTTGCTCAGAGAGCATGGCCCATAGGCCGTGATCAAGGGCCGTCCATGAAAACGTGAAGGCGCCAGCGTTTGCGACGCCATCCTTCTGGCCAGAAAACTCGATCTCTCGCAGAACAAGCCTACGAGGCTGGGCGAGCACAGGCGATGGTTGAATTCGGTGAGTGGAAAGGATTCCCTCGACTGCGGAAGTATCCACTTCTGCCCTCGTGGCTATCGCTTGTAGCCATTCTTCTTTGGGTTGCGCCATCTTTTTCCCCATAGCTAGTCGGCTTGCAGCTGCCTTACGCGAAGTCGAACATCTTCAGTGATGGCAGGAATGATTCCACCCAACTTGGTCTCCGCGTAGCTCGCGCGCTGATACTGTTTTTGCTTTAAAGCTGTTCCGCCCATGGTGCCGGCCACCTTCGCTACCAACTCGGCCCTATCCGCATACCATTGAAGGATGGGTTCTTGCGACACCGCGGTCGAGCACGTGTCATAGCCGGTCTTCGTGAGAACGAAGTCTGTCTCCAAGACCTTGTTGTTAGCTCCCTTGGTGCCAGTGATACGAATGAGATCGCGGGATCTCAGCAGCGACAAGGCATCATCCAGGCGTTCGTAGGCGCCAAAGAAGTACCGGACCATCGGAACACGGCGAAGGTCAGGTTCCTCGTCGTCCAAGATCGCCTGCGCTGCTTTGTAGTAACTCTTGTCCTTTGTCTCTGCGAACAAATCAAGCAATTCAGCCGCAAGATAGTCTGGATTTCGCATCCAGAAGTCGAACGCTTGTAAACGTGCTTCACCTTTGAAGATGAGAGCATGCTCAGTCGTAGTGGGTGGCTCGACAAGGCTACCTCCTGCCTTCAAGATGAATAGAATTCGGAGGGCGTCACGATGGGGGGACCGAATCATTATGCTACCTTGCCTCTTCTCGAAATCGGGGCCAACCGCAGTCTCAATCGCTCGCCTGCTCGCTAAGCGAGCACAATCTTTCGATCCACGCCGCAGAAATCGGCGATTACGCCAAGCACTGCCTGTGCCTGTGCAGGCAGTGCTGATGGCGTGGGTACCTGGAGGGAAAAGGCGGCAGACTCAAGAACAAGTGCTATATCAAAAGCTCCCGATCCTGATAGGCTTTTGGCGAAGAACTCAGCCAATAGATCGGCTTTGACGATACTCGCTTGTTGGCGGAGTTCCTGTTGCAAGGTTTCAGCAAGACCGGGTTGAGCCGCGACGCCCTCGACTAATGCTGCCGCCATGCGGGAAACCTTTTCCGTGAACGCCTGCCCTGACACGCCGTATCGTATTCCGCGCTCGATGATCTGGCGACGCTGCTCCTGATCCTCGGCAATGAATTCCCTGAGGATGAAGTCCATTGCGATCATGAAATGAGAGCACGAGACGTAGAAAAGCCTCCATGCCTGGTTGCCAGATGCGATCTGAGTCAGCAGATATCCAATGTCCTCAAGCCAGGCATTGCAGCCATCGAAGTTTAGGGAGTGAAGCAGGCGAGACTTGCTTTCCTCATAACGACCACGCCAGTCGCCGCTCAATCGACCCAGTGAACCCGTTTCGAGATCGGCAAGGAAATCTTCCTCGGTGATACGTTCCTTATGACTGCGTGTGCTCTTGGTTAATCGTGAAAGAAACTTGCCGTCCAAGACTCGAACATTGTGTTGGAGGCCAAACTCGCGCACATCGGGTCTGGAATCCGTTGTCGCGACAATGCATGAATCTAGACTCAGAACCGACTGCAAGCCCTTAGCCCAGAAGATACGTTCAAGGGCTTGGGGTGTCTTCTTGTTCTTGATGTCGACGCAGATGCGTTCTCTGCTGAGGGGCGAGTTGCGAGCGTACAGCCACAGATCAACATCGGTCACGTCGAATCGGTGGAACGTGAACTTGATGCCCCTGGCAACGTAGTAGCCAATGCTTAGGAAATAGTTTCTCAGTGCCTCTTCGGCGGCAGCGCCCTTTGGCAGTTGGTTGTTCATCTCTTGAGCCCGCCGGTCCGAATTTCTTGGAGCAGGTTGCGTGCTTTCAGTTTGACTGCCTCCGTAGCATTCTTGCGCTGAACCTCTCGGGTCAACTCCGGTGCAACGTATTCGGTGATGCGCGCCCCTGGGATATGTGAAACGCTCTCGGCTGTGATGTCGCCATCTTCGATGACTGCGAGTGCAAGTCTCCCCACTTCTGGTTTCAGTAGTCTCATGGCGAACATGCCGTTATCAGCGGGAGTGACGGCCACGACGCCTTTCAATTCAAGGGCTTGGTAGTCGCTTCCAATGGCAGTGGCAGGTCCAACGCTATGACCAGCGATCAACTTGTTCATGAGTGCCGAGACCATGTGGATGCGACCCCGATAGTAGCTGCTGACAGTCATCCCGTAGGTGAGTGAAGCGACCAGCGCTTTGGCCAAATCCAGCGCGTCGTCCGCGATGGAGTTGCTGAACTTGGAGAACGCGGCCGGACGGGTAACGAAGTGGCTCTTGCCCTGATCATTGCCCACAACGCTGACATCGAAGAGGCCAATGGAGTGGAGGCGGGAGAAGAGATCCTGCCCCAGAATCCTGTTGACAGTTTCCAGTGGCAGACAGCCAGTCTCCTGCAACTTCTGAGTCACTTCGGTCAGGAGCGTTGCCTCAGAGGCTTTCAAGGAAGAGAGAATGGCATTGACTTTGCGCGCATCGTCACGCCGGAACAGGTTGCCGTTAAAAAGGAGCTTCTCTTGTGCCGAAATGGGTTCGGAGTCGAAGAAGCCGATGTTGGTCGCAAGGTCCAGCGTATCGCCGACTTCTTTACGTGACAGCTTCAGTTGATCGGAAACGACCTCTGTGACGGCCTTGTCAGTCGTAGGCGTCTCAGAAGCGATCTCGGATACGAAGATTACGGCCTCTTCATGTGCCTCGTGGCTACTTTCATCGAAGATTCTGGACGTGTGCTCAAGCACGCTATGTCCAGTCAAGCCGAGTACTTCCACCCCTCCGCTGCCCGGCAGGATCAATCTCTGTCGCGAAAGCTCAGAAATAATTGCAGGGAGTTCAGTTTTAGGGCTGATGTGGTTGGCCCGTGCGAGGGCTTCCAGACGCTGCTGGGCGACAACGCTTTGCTTTTCGGCAGAGATCGCGGACAGCAGCGTGCCGCTTTTCCCAGCGAACGCGATCGAGTCGAAGTCTTGGTTCGTTGTCGCTTGCAATTTTCTGGCATGGTGCAGCAACCATGCGCCTTGGGTCTTCTTATCCATGCATGTCCCGTTGTTTGATGGACAGTAGTTCTTGCTCGACTCTCTGCAGCAGACGCTTTACTTCCCGCGAGTCGTTTCCCGCATAGGCCAGTATCAGCAACGTAAGCGGATGCACGTCCATGACCTCGCACAGCTCGGCCAGCTTGCTAAGGGTTGGGCTTTTCAGGTCGCGCTCCAAGGTACTCATGTAGGTGCGGCTGGACACGTCGGAAAACGCTTCCTGGCTCAAGCCACGCGCTTTCCTGACAGTCTTCAATGCCTTTGCCAACGAGTACTGTTCCGCCACCAATGGTTTCCCCTCAAAAACCAAGATGACAGCCCATTGCGCTCTATAGAGCTACAATCTATAGTGTTCATTTGATGTTGTTCTCCGTATTCGTGCCTTTACAGAAATCCGCATCGGTGGATTCCAGCAAAGCCACTGAACCGCATCCGTGCTTGCACACGAAGGCACGAATCCGGATTTGCGACTCTGCGCTTTGGCATGAAACCGCGTTCGTGCATCATTGGATTTGTGGGATTGCCGACCATGCCCCAGCCGCTCACTACCACCCCTGAGCGCGCGCAATTGCTCGCCAACGGCCAAGCGCGTGCCACAGGCCAGGACACCGACCCGGTGCCTGTGGTGCGCCTATTCACCCCGGACGCCCACGCCACCTGGCTGCTGGCCTCGCTCGATCCCGCCGATGGCGATACGGCCCACGGCCTGATCGACTTGGGGATCGGCATGCCTGCCCTGGGAACGGTGAAGCTCTCTGATCTGGCGTCCATCGTCGGGCCGCATCAGCAGCCCGTGATGCGTGACCGCTACTTCCAGCCGGTGCGGAGACTGTCGGAATACCTGCGGCAGGCCGAGGAAAACGGCTCGGTCATCGACTGAACAACCACAGCCAACGGCAGCGCGGTGTGTCTTTTTCAGTCTGGCTCCAGACCATTCCGGTCTCAATGGGCAACCTTGCACCCAAATAGTGCGTGTCTGATCGAAACAGTCATGATGCCCGGCGCGGCTTTTGGCAGGCTGGCCGATGCGGCATGCCATTTCGGTGCATTGTCGCCGTCGCATTCGGACGAAACCCGCAACGCATCGGAGCCAATCGGTCTTGACGCTAACAGTTTATCGTCCCGCCCATTACGTTTCGATGATGGCTTCATAGCGCGCCTTTGTGCCGTGGCGACGTACCTCAAGCCGAGGGAGGTTGCGTCATGGCTGATCGCAGCGCCGAATCCTGGTATCCGACGGCTGCCTATCTCTACATCCTGCACCTGGACGGCCCGGCGCTGGCCTGGGAATACCTGCGCCGCCATCCCGACTACCGCCGCGACTGGCTGCGGCGTCGCCGCCGGTCGGACGCGGCACATCGCTGGGGGTTGCGCCTGCTGGAAGACCCGACCCTGGAT
>LADM01000134.1 GCA_000961645.1 Gammaproteobacteria bacterium BRH_c0
TATACACACTTTCCAGGCGTGCTCCTTCAACCGCTCGGACACCTCACCATAATTCGATTTTGCAGCCACAATCAGCGTAAAGGGGCGGCAAATTCGAGGGCGCAACTGTACACAAGCGCCGGGGCAAAAGCAACGTCAAGGCCAGGTTTTAAAGAAGTCTTCACAATTGAGTGCTGGCGCCTCCCGCAGTGCGCCTTTAGGTGTTCCCAGATAGAGAAAACCAATGATGGATTCACTGTCTGCAAGGCCCAAGCCCCGGCACACTTGGGGATTACTGGCCAGGTCACCAGTGCGCCAGATGGCACCAACACCCAGGGCAAAGGCGGCGTTGAGCATATTCTGTACAGTGGCACCTGCGGACAGCAATTGTTCCAGCTCCGGGACTTTCGGATCTGCTACAGGGTTGGCGATGGCGACAACGATCATCGGCGCTCGCAACGGCAGCGACTGTGCACGCTGCAGTAGCTCGGGGGACAAATCGGGAGTCACCTCCAGCCTGGCTTGTAAAAACAGGTTGCCCAGTGTTTTTAGGGCTCCACCTTCGATCACCAGAAAACGCCAGGACCGTAGCTGGTGATGGTCAGCTGCCCGCAGGGCTGCTTTTTGGATCAGTATCAGTTGCTCCGGGGCAGGAGCTGGCGCTTCGAGCTGGGCGCAGGAAACTCTCTGTATCAATACCTCAAGGGCGGGATGATGTTGCAAGGTCTGACTCCGTAACGATTGGGATAGGTGGATTGAAATTAGCGGCGCTACTGCCGTGCTGTGCGGCAGAATACAGTCGCTTCCTGCCCCGTGCTGCGATAGGGATTGATATCCAGCCCGCCGCGGCGGGTGTAACGGGCGTAAACCTGAAGGCTGGCGGGCTGACAACGGCTGACAATATCGCTGAAAATCCGTTCCACGCAGTGCTCGTGAAAATCCTCGTGACCGCGGAATGACACCAGATACTGCAGCAAACCCCGGTGTTCAATAGCCCGACCGCTGTAGCAGATGGATATGCTGGCCCAGTCCGGCTGGCCCGTCACCGGGCAATTGGTTTTCAGCAGGTGGCTGTAGAGCTGTTCCGTCACCTCGTGTTCAGCAACACGCAGGTAATCGGCATCAGGCTGAAAGTCATCACACTCCACATCCAGATCATCCAGGCACTGGCCGGTAAAGCTCACCATGCCTCGGTCAGCATACTCATCAATGGCAAATATCTGCACATCCACCGCTGCACCAAACCCCTGCCCCAGATCTTTTTGCAGCACCTTGCGCACTGCATCCGTGCTGGCAAAGCGTTCCTGATTAAGGGAGTTGAGGTACAGCTTGAAGGATTTGGATTCGACAATAGCCGGGGAATCGCAGGCTATGGTGAATTCAGCAATGGCCACACAGGGCCTGCCCTTTGCGTTGAGCCACGACAATTCGTAGGCCGTCCAGACATCTGCGCCCCTGAACACCAGCCCGGCACCCAACTGCTCGCGCCCCGCCGCGCGGGGGATGGATACCAGCAACCCCGGATCATATGAAGCGGGATACTCGGTGGGTGCTCCCAGCTGTGGCTTGCCCGGTGCACTCATCAGTTGCGCAGCCCCTTGCTGTTTTCCAGCAGATGCAGGCAGAAAGCGAACAGCACCACAATAAAACCGCCGATCATGGTAAACGCCCAGGCCAGGTTGATATCGGAAATGCCCAGCATCCCGTAACGGAACGCATTGATCATATACAGGATGGGATTGGCGTGGGACACCCCCTGCCAGAATGTCGGCAGCATGGTGATGGAGTAAAACACACCGCCCAGGTAGGTCAGCGGTGTGAGCACAAAAGTGGGGATAATCGAAATGTCATCAAAGGAGCGTGCAAACACGGCATTGACGAATCCGGCCAGGGAAAACAGCACTGCGGTCAGGAACACCACAGAAACCGTAATCAACAGGTGCTGGACGTGGAGCTTGGTAAAGAACAGCGACAACAGGGTAACAATCAGCCCCACCGCCAGACCGCGGGCAACCCCGCCCATGATAAAACCGATAAGGATGATGTAGTTCGGCACCGGCGACACCAGCAGCTCTTCGATACTCTTGCCGAACTTGGCGCCGTAAAAGGACGACACCACATTGCCGTAGGCATTGGTGATAACCGCCATCATGATCAGCCCCGGCGCGACAAATTCAATGTAGCTGAAGCCCTCCATGGTGCCAATACGCGGGCCAATCAGGGTGCCAAAAATCACGAAATACAGGGTAATGGTGATGGCTGGCGGCAACAGGGTTTGCTGCCAGATGCGCATAAATCGGCGGATCTCCCGCACCAGGATGGTAACAAACGCGATCCATTTTTCACGATTGCTCATGGGTGACCCTCTGGCTTGCCCGACCTGGCCCCGGGGCTGGCGCCAGCGGCTGGATTGGTCAGTGAAACAAACATCTCTTCAAGACGGTTGGCCTTGTTGCGCATGCTGACGATCTCGATAGCCTGCTGGCTAAGGGCGGCGAATACCCCGTTGAGAGACTGATTTTTTTCCACTTCCACTTCGAAGGTGTGATCGTCCAGCAGGTGCCCGGTGACGCCGCCCAGATCAGGCAGGGCGGTAATCGGGTTGCGGGTATCAAAGATAAACACCTCCCGGTCGAGCATCTTCAGCAGACTCTTGATACTGGTGTTACGCACGATGCGGCCCTGATCAATAATGGCTACGTTGCGGCACAGGCTCTCCGCCTCTTCCAGGTAGTGAGTGGTGAGAATAATGGTAGTGCCCTGGGCATTGATGTCGCGCAGGAACTGCCACATGGAGCGGCGCAGCTCGATATCCACACCGGCGGTTGGCTCATCGAGGATCAATAGTTTGGGTTCGTGGACCAGGGCGCGGGCAATCATCAGGCGGCGCTTCATCCCCCCTGACAACATGCGCGACGGCTGCGAGCGCTTGTCCCACAGATCCAGCAGGCGCAGGTACTTTTCGGCGCGCTGTTCGGCGACAACGCGGGGCAAGCCGTAGTAACCCGCCTGGGTCACCAGAATGTCGAAGCTTTTTTCAAACTGGTTGAAATTGAATTCCTGGGGGACGATGCCGATATGCTTTTTGGCTTCCGGAAAATGGGTATCGATATTGTAGCCAAACACCTCGACCTGCCCCTCGGTCTTGGTGACCAGGGAGCAGATAATGCCAATAGTGGTGGATTTGCCTGCACCGTTGGGGCCGAGCAAGGCAAAAAAGTCACCCTGCTCAACATCGAGGTCAATACCCTTCAAGGCCTCGAAGCCGTTGCCGTATTTTTTGTTCAGGTTTTTGATGGACAGAGCGGGAACAGTCATTCGCGTCAATTAACCCTCAGCTGGCGCCCGGTTGGGGCGGGTTGAATCACAGGGCGTGGTCGGAAAGCTGGGGATCACCCCGCGGAAGCAAGGCGGCAAGTCTAATGGATGGCCCTGCGCTATGGAACCGGCAACCGGTCTCATTTGCCGCAAAGTAAAAAAAAGGCGCAACACCGAGTGTTGCGCCTTTTTAATTTGGAGCGGGATATCGGGTTCGAACCGACGACCTGTACCTTGGCAAGGTACCGCTCTACCAACTGAGCTAATCCCGCATTTAGCTTGCGCTAATTTGGCGTCCCGTAGGGGAGTCGAACCCCTGTTACCGCCGTGAAAGGGCGGTGTCCTAGGCCTCTAGACGAACGGGACTTAGAACTTGTCTCTCTATCCTAAACGCCGCTCACCTGGGTGATTACTTTGTCTCGTTGAGAGGCGCGCATTTTAGAAACGCACCCCCACCCTGTCAACCCTGATCTTTCATTTCCTGCGATATTTTTGCATCGAGCGCTTTGATAAAGCTTTTGATGCGCGCAGCGTTGGCGCCGAGATCACCGCCACCCACCCGCGATGCGGATCTGACATCCACCCGCGAACCGGTTTCATAGGGGGTAACCCTCGCCACTACATCGTCCTCAAAGCCAAAAATGATACTGCGATACATTCCTTCAACTGTACCAGCCACTGTATCAGTGCCCAGCACCCGCCAGCCGGATTCCTCCATCACCTCTGCAGCCAGCGCCAGCACCCTGTCGGCAGGCAGCGATGTGGTCAGGGGCTGGAGTTCCGGGAAGGCCTTCTTCTGGGCCTCGGCATTGACGTCGGGATAATAGGTCACCGGGTGATCTCCCGGCCCGCGGTCGACTGCCGCGAAAGTGAATTGCGGCGGCGAATCCAGATCAGTGGTGATATCGTGAATGCCCGGCGCCTGAAAACCGGACACGCCAACGGTGGAGAACACAACCACCAGTGGCAGTGCGCCCACCACCACATACATCCAGCGATGGCCTGGGACCGACCCACCGCGCAACAAGGCCAGCAAGGCAGCGACAAGGGAGACGACAGCGAAAATGGTTACCACCAGAGCGCCAACCGCCATCAACAGAAATCCGTGCAAGACGGAAATCATCTCTGCGCGAATACCGCCAACACCGGCGACAAGCACCACCAAACCAAGCCAGAACAACACGCGCAGGACAACAGCAGAACGATTCATTTTCATTATTTTCACTCAGTAAGTTGCTGGTTCAAAATCAGGAATTGTCTGGCTCAAAATCAAGGGAGACAGAGTTCAGGCAATAGCGCAGGCCAGTGGGAGCGGGGCCGTCATCGAACACATGGCCCAGATGGCTGCCGCAGCCACTGCAGGTAATTTCGGTGCGAATCATGCCATGGCTGAGATCGCGGGTTTCAGTGATGTTTTCCTTGACCGCAGCCTGGTAAAAACTCGGCCAGCCGCAGCCAGCATCAAATTTGGTGGTGGCATCAAACAGCAGCTTGCCACAGCACACGCAGAAATACTGGCCGGGACGGTCTTCCTTGTTATAGATACCGGTAAAGGGCCGCTCTGTGCCTTTTTGCCGACACACGGCGTACTGTTCCGGCGTCAGTTGCTCACGCCAATAGTCATCGCTTTTGTCTTTATAGTCGTCACTCATGTTGTGTCCCGTCAAGCTGATAATGTCAGAGCCAGGGGCTACCCTATACCTTGCCGATTTCCGTTACAATGGCGCGCCATTGATGGGGCAAACAACAGGGCGCGGGGCAAACCACAGAATTTATACCGGGGGCCATCCAGCCTCTTTGGCGGGAACTATTTATGCAGCACTTCCAAAAGTCAAACAAATTAAACAACGTGTGCTACGACATTCGCGGCCCGGTGCTCGATCACGCCAACCGTCTGGAGGAAGAGGGCCATCGCATCCTCAAGCTCAATATCGGCAACCCCGCGCCCTTTGGCTTTGAAGCCCCCGACGAAATTCTTCAGGATGTGATCCACAACCTGCCCCAGGCACAGGGCTATTCCCACTCCAAGGGGATTTTCTCTGCCCGCAAGGCGGTGATGCAGCGCACCCAGGTGCAGGGCATTCCCGATGTGGAAATCGACGATATTTTCCTCGGCAACGGTGCCAGCGAGCTGATCGTGGTCGCCATGCAGGCACTGCTCAACGACGGTGATGAAATCCTCATCCCGGCCCCTGACTATCCCCTGTGGACAGCTGCGGTCACTCTCGCCGGTGGCACGCCCGTGCACTACCTGTGCGATGAGAACAATGGCTGGCAGCCGGACATTGCCGATATCAACAGCAAGATCACAGCGCGCACCCGCGGCATTGTGGTGATCAACCCCAACAACCCCACTGGCGCGGTGTACAGCGAGGCCGTGCTGCAACAGCTGGTTGATATAGCCAAAGAACACGACCTGGTGGTTTTTGCCGACGAAATCTATGACCGCATCGTCTACGACGAGGCCGAGCATATTCCCATGGGCCGCCTCGCCACGGATGTTCTCTGCATCACCTTTAACGGTTTGTCGAAAGCCTACCGGCTCGCCGGCTTTCGCTCCGGCTGGCTGGTGGTGAGTGGCGCCAAACATCGCGCCCGCAGCTACATTCAGGGTATGGAAATGCTCTGCTCGATGCGCCTGTGCGCCAATGTGCCTGCGATGCATGCCATCCAGACCGCGCTGGGGGGTTACCAGAGCATCAACGACCTGATCATTCCCGGCGGCAGGCTCTACCAGCAGCGCGAAAAAGCCCATGAACTGCTCACCGCCATCCCGGGCGTCAGCTGTGTCAAACCGCAGGGAGCGCTCTATATGTTCCCCCGGCTCGACCCGGATATGTACGCCATCGAAGACGACGAACAGTTTGTGCTGGATCTGCTGTTGCAGGAGAAGATGCTGCTGGTACAGGGATCGGCGTTTAACTACCCGGACACCAATCACTTCCGCATTGTGTTCCTGCCGCGGGAAGATGATCTGGCCGATGCGGTGAAACGGCTGGGGCAGTTCCTGGGCAGAATCCGCCGCTAACCAGCTGCGCTGCTTAGGACGACTGAGGCCCGGCAAAACCCAGCGCACGGCATTGCTGCAGCAGCGCGGGAGTTATGCTTCCGCCCACTGCAAAGTGGCTGAATTCGCGGCGCTGGGGGTAGGTTTTGCGCAACTGGTCAAAGATGCCGTTACTCTTAGTGTCACTGGGAGTGTCACTAGCGGCAAATGCCGCAAGCATACGGCGGTGATCGCGGCGCGGATCGTAGGCGGACAACACGACCGATGAGAGAGTGCTGTCCGAGTCGATCACAACAGTCTCACTCTTGCCTGAACTGCCGCCCATCAGATCCAGCACGTCATCCAGCGCCAGCTGGCCTGCGTTATCGCACCAGCGACAAAAGGCGTTGTACACCATCAACGTGCCGCGCAAACGCCCTTCGAGGCTGTAACCGGCGATATGAGGCGTGCCCAGTTCAACACGCTCCAGCAGCGCCAGATTGATATCCGGCTCCCCTTCCCACACATCCAGAATGGCGCGCAAGCGCCCCGCCTCAAGCCTGGCCAGCAATGCCTGATTGTCGATCACCTCACCGCGCCCGGCATTGAGCAGCAGGGTATTGTCGCGCAGGCGAGCGAGCACTTGATCGTCAAACAGGTGCCAGGTGGGATGGGGGCCGTTGCGGGTCAGGGGTGTGTGCAAACAGATAATGTCGGCATCCAGCACGGCATCAAAGGAGGTCAGATCGGAAATCTGATGGGAGGCTAGAAATGGGTCATAACAGCGGCACTTCACCCCCAGCGTCTTGAGTCGACGGTAAAGGCCTCCGCCTGTATTGCCGCAACCAACAATGGCGATGGTTTTGTGCTGCCAGTCCGGTTCACAGGCACTCAGTGCAGCGATGACATAATCACCCACAGCTGCGGCATTGCAACCGGGTGAGCTGGCTGTGGCAATACCCTGGTCAGCAAGCCAGTGGAGATCGAGATGATCGGTGCCGATGGTGGCGGTGCCGACAAACTTCACGCGGCTGCCCGCCAGCAGCTGGGCGTTGACGGACGTAACCGAGCGCACCAGCAAGATATCGGCATCGGCCACCTGTGCGGCATTGATCTGGCGACCCGGCAGCAGGCGCACCTCGCCATAGCCTGCAAACAGCTCGGCCACCATCGGCATATTTTCATCGGCAAGAATTTTCATCTCACTCAGGATATCCGTAGCGAGCCGGATCGAGTGGATCGCCAGCCCCGGACCACTGCGCCAACGCCCTGGCAAACAGGGTGCCCCGCTCTGGCATCCCGCCCTCAACACACCAGCGGCGCACCTGCGTCAAGACATCCGCGGCAAAGGTCGGCGAAGGGCCGCGATTGTCAGGATCGCTGCTGGCGAGATTGTCGGCGCTCAGCTGAAAAGGCCGACCAGCAGCGCTGGTGAAAATCCACTCCAGCGCCTGGGGCCTAACCTCAACCTGCTCAAAGGCCCGCTGCTGATCGCGATCCCTGCCATCGGGGTTGTACCAGTAGCCAAAATCCACCAGCTGGCGGCGCCGCTCACCGGCAATGCACCAGTGGGCGGTTTCGTGCAGGGCGCTGGCGAAATAGTCGTCGCGGTAAATAATGCGGTGATGGGGCTGGTGGCCAGTGGCGGGAAGATAGACCGGCTCGTCGCCGCCGCCCTCCAACAAGGTATTCCAGCGGCTGAAAAAAACCTCGGCGAAAATGCGCTCCAGATGCGCGGCGTCTGTCATCGCTTCAACCCCAGCCTTCGCTGTCTTCATCGAGGCAGGGCGTGGCTTCAAGAGCAGCAAAATACTCAGGGGAAAGGTACGCCTTGCCTTCCAGCAATTGCCCCAGATACCAGCGCAGGGGCAGCACATTGGCATCGATATTGGCGCGGTTGGCTACATAGGTCCAGGCGTGGATGACTCTGTCGTCGGCCAGCAGAATGGGAAAGCGCTCCCGACTGTAGTACACCGGAGCACCTTCAAAAGGGTCCATCTTGAAGATTTGCCTGTGATCCGCCAGCTGATAGAGCACCCCTTCCACCACACTGCCCGGCGACCAGCCAATATTGGCGCAGGCCCAACGCGGATTGATGCTGGAGCGCTTGTTGAAGCGCAGCGCCATATTGTTGAGACGGCCAGATTCGGCGCCCACCACGTCCAGCCCGCGCTGGGCCATGCGCGCCGGATTCATGTTGGAGCCGTAGGCGAAGTAGTAAGGCATAGGGGCGTCTGGATTGCGAAGTTAAGGTATCAGGAATTGGAGGGCGGCATTATCGCCGCCCTACCCTCGCATCACAACCTGGGGGATTTTTTTCCAACCAGCATCAGCGTATCAACGCAATCCCCGAAAAGTAGCGCGAATATCATCGATACAGGCTTGGGGATTTTCCAGGTAACCAAAGTGCCCGCCAAACTCGTGGGCATTGACAAACTGCAGGTTGTAACCCGCTGCGGCACTGGAATTGCGGAAAATCTCCACGCGGTTTTCAGTGGTGATGCCGGGCGGATTTTCACCGCCTAGAAAGGTGATACCGGTGGGCGCTTCAATCCGGGGCGTGCGGTCATGGCTGGGCCGCCAGGGATGCAGCACCGCATCCCGGTAATAACGTACAGAAGAGCCAAATGACTCAGTCACCCAGTACAGCATGGCATTGGTCAGCAGGAAATCCGCGCCAAAGGCAGCAATCACATCGCCGTGGGTGTGACCCCAGTCGCGCCAGCGCTGGGTAATCCAGGCCAGCTGACCCACTGGCGAATCGTGCATGGCGTAGCTGAGGGTTTGCGGCTCGAGGCTTTGCACGGCCACATGACTGATCGCCTTGGTGACAAAGGGCAGAATGGCCTTGCGTACCTCGGGCGGGGTGTCGTAGGGGACGAACGCCGCCGTAATATCCCAGTAGCGCTCGTGATTGAACAGATCCAGGGGCGTGGTGCCAAGAATATGGATACCGTACAGGCTGGATGCGTATTTATGCCCCAGCTCTGAGGTGAGGCGGCTGCCCCAGTCGCCGCCGGACGCCGCAAAGCGATCAAACCCCAGCACCTCAGTCATCAGCTTGTGCCAGATATCGGTGGCGACACTGGCGGACAAGCCTGCACGCTTGAGCGGCGTCGAATAACCAAAGCCCGGCAAGGAAGGCACGATAACGTCAAAGGCATCCGCAGGGTCACCACCGTAGGCCGCAGGGTCCGCCAGAGGGCGGATAATCTTGTGCATCTCCCAGAAGCTGGATGGCCAGCCGTGGGAAATAATCAGCGGTATGGGCTTGGGGCCACGGCCCGGCTCGCGGATATAGTGCACAGGCACGCCGTCCACCTCGGCGCGGTAATGGCTGAAACTGTTGATCTCCCGTTCCACCGCGCGCCAGTCGAACTCATTGCCCCAGCGCTCGGCCAATGGGCGCAGGTACTCAGCGTTAAAGCCGTAGCGCCAGTCGCTGTTATCCACATCGGAAGGCCAGCGGGTGTTGTTAATGCGACGCTTCAGGTCATCGAGGACTTCGTCGCTAACATGAATATTGAAAAGTTCTGGCTGCATGGCTGACACTCCGGTGCAAGATGTTATTATTGAACAGTTAGTAAGGAAGGATAAAAAGAAGAGCTCAATGAGTCCAGCCTTCATTCGCTGAATTCTCGTTGAACTCCACTGGCCTCAGCATAATAAGCCAAGCATAAGGGTTAATCATGAACCAGAGATTCAAGGACAAAGTAATACTGATCACCGGCACCGGCGGCGGTATGGGTCGCGAGGCGGCGCTGCGCTTTGCTGCCGAGGGTGCGTTGGTGGTGGGCTGCGACGTCAAGACCGACGGCAACCGCGAGACGGTTGAAATGGTCAGGCAACAGGGCGGCATTATCGACACCATGGAGCCGGTGGATCTCGGCGATCCCGACCAGGCCCAACGCTGGGTTGAAGACGCCGCAGCCATCCACGGTCGCATTGACATCCTCTACAACAACGCCTCCGCCTGCCGCTTCGCGCCCATTGAAACCTTTCCCATTGAAGACTGGCAGTTCACCATGCGCAACGAGGTGAACCTGGTGTTCTACGTGACCCGCTTTGCCTGGCCCTACCTCAAGCGCCAGGGTGGGGTCATTCTCAACACCGGCTCCATTGCTGGCATGGCCGGTTCCGGCCCCGGCGGCGCCGGACACGCCGCAGCCAAGGGCGCCGTGATCGCCCTCACCAAGCAACTCGCCCAGGAGGGCGCGGAACACAATATCCGCGCGGTGACCATCAGCCCCGGCTTTGTGCAAACCCCCGGCACGGCTGCCCATGCTGAAAACCCGGAAATCCGCGAAATGCTGATCGCCCGCAATATCATCAAGCGCATTGGCCAGCCGGAAGACGTGGTGGCCCTGGCGCTGTTTCTCGCCAGCGACGAGGCATCCTTTATCACCGGCGCCAACTATGTGGTGGATGGCGGACGCACCTCCAACTGACACCATTAACAGACATTATCACTCTCTGCACCCATGAAAATAAGGAACACCCATTATGGCCAATATTCTTGTGATCGAATCCAGCGCCCGCCTGGCGGGCTACAGCCGCCAGCTGGTAGGCGAATTTGTCGAACAGGTCAAAGCTGCCAACAGCAGTCACCACTTTGTTTTTCGCGATCTGGTGAAAGAGCCCATCCCGGTACTCACCAATGACAATGTCGACATCATCCGCACCCATCCCGACCAGATTACGCCGGAGCAGCTGGAAAAAATTGCCGTTTCAGAAAAACTGATTGCCGAACTCAAAGCCGCCGACTTTGTGGTGATCGGCTCGTCCATGTACAACTGGAATGTGTCCGCCTCTCTCAAGGCCTGGCTCGACCAGGTGATGCGCATCGGCATGACCTTTACCTATGGCGGTGACGGCGTGGTCGGACTGCTGGGCGACAAGCCCTGCCTGGTTGTGCTGGCCCGTGGCGGCAGCTACGATACCCCCGAGCGTGCAGCGCGGGACATGCAACAGCCCTACCTGGCCAATGTATTGAAAGTCATGGGGCTCGATGTCACCTTCGCGGTAATGGAAGGCGCCCTGATGGGCGACGATGTGCGGGACGCCAACCTCGCCAAGGCCCGTGCCGTGATTGACTGCGTGGCCAAGACATTGTCCTGAGTGGTGCCACCCCGCATCCATAATCATAAAAGGATCGAATAATGAGCGACAACCTGTTGTTACTGAGCGGTTTTTTCCAGATCGGCTACGCCACCAATGATCTCGACAAGGCCCTCGCCCTGTTCCGCGACAAGTACGATATGGGCCCCTTTGCCGAGCTGCGTAATATGCAGGTGCAAGGTCCCAACAACTCGGCCATGGAGGCCAGCTTCGCCCTCGCCTACAAAGGCGACACCATGATCGAGCTGATCCAGCCGGTACAGGGCGACACCAGCATGTTCGACCATGTGCTGCCCAACAGTGACTTCGCTGTGCGTCACCACCACTTTGCCTACTGCCTCGATTCCATGGAGCTGCTCAACGAAGCCGAGGCCAAGATGCGCGCCCAGGATATCGCCATTCCGGTGCAGGGCAACGGCATGGAGCAGGTGTTCTTTTTCTACGCCGACACCCGTCCCTGGCTCGGCCACTACAGCGAGTACCTGACGCTTACCGACAAGGGTCGCGCCACCTACGCGCAACTGCCGCGTTACTGAGCCTCAGCCCTTAATACACAACAATTCCCGCAAACTCTTTACACGAGCTATTCCCGCAAACACTTCCTGTAAAAAATAACAGCGAGACAGACACCATGAGCAATCCTCCCGAAATGCCCGGCGCCATCCACCAGCCCCTGACCCTGGAGCTGCTGCTCCATACCGCCGAACAGGCATCAGGACTGAGCAACTGGGGGCCGGACCAGACCTTCCGCCTCGGCCTGGAAAAACTGGCCAGTGCCCTTGAAGCCATGACGCCTTCCCCGGAATTTCGCGCCAACGTCCACAACAACCTGGTGCAAACCCTGGTGATGAAACTGCACATGGTGGAAGACGAGGTCAATAACCCCGAAATCACTGCGGGCAAAGTCGAAAAGCCCCTGATCATCGTCGGCCTGCCCCGCACCGGCACCACCATTCTCTACGATCTGATCTCCCTCGACCCGACCCTGCGCTGGCCGCGCGAATGGGAAACCTTTATTCCCTGGCCCGCGCCGGAGGCGGCCACCATGGACACCGACATGCGCATTGACATCATCAATGGCCTGTACAAGGTGATGCTGGAAAAATCCCCGGAGCTGAACGATATCCAGCGCCTCGATTCCACCCGCCCCGGCGAGTGCAACCACATTTTCACCCACCACTTTTCCAGCACCAATTTCAATGCCCAGTGGTCGGTGCCCGATTATCAGGACTGGTACATCAACAACCGCATACCCGGACACTACGCCTGCCACAAGCGCATCCTCCAGCAATTGCAGTGGAAAGGCCCCAAGGGCAACTGGTTGCTGAAATCCCCCGAGCACCTGTTCGACCTCGAAGGCCTGCTCGAGACCTACCCCGACGCCCAGCTGGTGTGGACTCACCGCGACCCGGCTCTCACCATCTCGTCTATCTCCAGCATGGTCCACGCCCTCACCAAGGCACAGGACGTGGATGTCAACAAGGTCGACGTCGGCCCCGGTATGTGGAAAACCTGGAAAGCCGGCATGACCCGGGGCACCCAGAGCCGCGCCAATCACCCCCATGTCGAAAATGCCATCCTCGATCTGGCGCACCGCGACGTGGTGCTCGACCCGGTGGGTGCGGTGCGCAAGGTATACGCCCACTTTGGCCGCCAGTTCACCGACGAGCACGCCCGGCTGATCGCCGACTTTATTCACAACAGCCCGGCGGCGGCGCGCATCGGCAAACACAAGCACAGCCCGGCAGAGTACGGCCTCGATGCCGACGAAATCCGCCGTGAGCTGGCCGACTACTACGAGCGCTTTGGCCACCTGTGCAAGCGCCCCAATGAAGCTTGAGCCCCATAACCCCAGGGAACCTCTAAAAACGTATGCGGCGACGGGCTGGCTAGGCAAATTTGGCCGAAAAAGCGGAGTTTACACGGAGTAAATGAGCATTTTGAGGCCAAATTTACCAAGAGTAGGCGCTTTAGGCGACGACGCCAGACCGAGTGAGCTAGTTTTTAGAGGTTCCCGCCAATCAATCAGAGGAACAGACAGTGAGCGTACTTGACAGATTCAGACTGGATGGCCGCACCGCCATCGTCACCGGCATCGGCCCCGGCGTGGGCGAACATGTCGCCAAAGCCTATGCGGAGCTTGGCGCCAATGTGGTGTGCGCCTCGCGCAACGCCGATAACTACGAGCGCGTTGCCCGTGAAATCAATGCCGCAGGCGGCAAGGCCATCGGCGTGGCCTGCGATGTGGGCAACAAGGAGCAGCGCACCAACCTGGTAGCAAAGGCCCGCGAGGCCTATGGCCCTATCCATATCCTCTTCAACAACGCCGCCGCCGGTGTCATGGATATCAACAAAAGCTTCTGGGATACCGACGACGACATCTGGGATACGGCCCTGGGCGTCAATGTGCTGGGCCCCTTCCACCTCGCCAAGCTGGTGTTCCCCGATATGGAAAAGCACGGCAAGGGCGCGATCATCAATGTGGAAAGCTGCGGCGGTTTTACCCCCATGCTGCCCAACGTGGCCTACACCACCTCCAAGGCCGCGCTCATGTTCCTCACCCGCAGTCTCGCCAAGGCCTGCGCGCCCCACGCCCGGGTCAACGCCCTGTGCGTCGGCTCCATGAGCCCGGACGGCCAGGAGCTGGATATCCACAAGGGTTACAACCTGGCGGGCAAAAACGCTATCCAGCGCTTTGGCGCGGCGGATGAAACCGTCGGTGCAGCCATCCTGCTGGCGTCCGATGCCTCCAGCTATACCACTGGCAGCTGTATCTTTGTTGAAGGTGGACGGGTGGGCACGCTTGCCTGATTCACTTGCCGTAAAAAAACCCGGCAATTGCCGGGTTTTTTTATGTCCTTTAAACGTGCTTGACCGCAGGGTTATTCCGGCAATTCAACGTTCCAGCCGCCGCCATTGATATGGGTGCCACCATCCACAAACAGGGTATTGCCGGTGACAAAACTGGCATCGTCGCTGGCGAGAAACAACGCCACACCGGCGATATCCTTGTCCGGGTCACCAATGCGTCCCATCGGAGGGAACTGCGCGCCCTTGGCCAGATCCGGGCTCTGCTCCAGCAGTTTCACCAGCGCCACGGTCATCGCCGCCGGGCAGATCACGTTGGCGCAGATCTGGTGTGGCGCCCACTCCCGCGCCACGCTGCGGGTCATGGCGCGCAGCGCCTCCTTGCTGACGTTGTACTCCAGGGTGCCGGTGTAGGCATTGACGCCATTGATCGAGCACAGGTTGATAATGCGCCCGCGGTTTTTGGCTTTCATGTGGGGAAACACCGCCTTCATAGCCCAGAAGCCCGCCCACACATTCATATCCAGGCCGTTCTGGATTTCCTCATCGGATTTGTTCTCCGCGCGCCTAAAAGTACCACCACCCCAGGCATTGTTGACAAGAATATCCACACCGCCGAAACGCTCAACCGCAACATCCACCATATGCAGCACCTGGCTCTTGTCGCGCACGTCAGTGGCGACAAATTCCGCCTCAATGCCGAATTCATCCCGTAACTGCCGGGCTGCAGCCGCGCCTTTCTCCGCATTCAGCTCTGCCACCAGCACATTGGCACCTTCACTGGCGAAACGGCGGGCAATGGCCAGGCCGATGCCGTCTCCGGCACCCGTAATAATGGCTGATCGTTGTGACAGTTTTTTCATGTTATCCCCTGTTTTTGTCAGTTGAGTACGATAAAAGCGCGCCAGCGCCATTGGCACCGGGCCGGAAAAACTTTAATCCTGAAAGCATAAGCCTTATATTTGCCCCCTTGCGTTTATCACGCCCGGTTGCTGGCAGCCAATGATAATAGCGTCGCTGCGGAATCAGGACATCACCAGTTTACTACTTACTACATCGATAAAAGGAGTCTGATAATGAGCACTTATGTTCTTTGCCACGGTGGTGGCATGGGCGGATGGATCTGGAAATTCGTCAAGCCCGCACTGATTGCCGCTGGCCACGAAGTCTACACCCCCACCTATAGCGGTTTTGGCGAACGGGAGCACCTGTTGAGCAACGCCATCACCCCCGATGTCAACGTTCTCGACATCGTCAATGTGCTGGAAAAAGAAGATATCCGCGACTGCATTCTGGTGGGCCACAGTTATTCCGGCTGCATCATGCCGGGGGTTGTCGCCAAGGCCGGTGACCGTATACGCCGGGTGGTGCTGCTCGACTCCCTGATCTGCTACAGCGGTGAACCGGTGGGCGTTGCCCTGGGCTTTATGGCCAAAGAACAGGCCGAAGGCGTACTGGCTGGCCTGATAGCCGGGCAAATCCCCCCCGGCCAGGGCGTCCATACCCAGCAGCGGGAAATGGCCAAGGAACACCCCATGGACATGTCTCCCGAGCGCCAGCAATGGCTGCTGGACAACCTCTCCGACCAGCCCCTGACCTGTACTGTGGTCGGCCCCAGCGTGGGCGCCGAAACATTGAAGGGCAAACCCGTCGACTATGTCGCGGCATCCGACACCATCATCAAGCCTCTCCACCCCCGCGCCAAAGAGCTCGGCTGGACGGTCCACGAGCTGCAAGGCGACCATGCCTTCCTGGTGGGACAGCCCGAGTGGACAGCGAAATTCCTGCTCGATCTGGCCTGATCTGACTACCTGCTTTGACTTACATAAGTTGACTTACCTGGCAATAGAGAGCCGCTGAAAAGCGGCCCTCTATTGCCAGTCAGCTTCAACCTCCGGGTATTTGCCACGCAATTAAGCTGCACACCCAGGCAAAAATTGTGGCTGCACAGTCAGAATGCCGCGATAAGGACCTGTCGACAGTCATTGGCCTGCGATCAGCGTTGCTGTGATTGACCCTGCGTGCCGCAGCTGTTAGGTTACTGCCCCTGCTCTGACGTCAATGCCCTCCTCCACGCTAAGGGGGTTCGAGCACATCACCAGCAAATTGTTACCCTGCTGTCTTACATAATCCGCTATAAGGAAACCAAACCATGCCCTGGAAAGAACCCATGCGCGATCAGATCGAGCCCAGCAAACTGGACCATCTGACTGACCAACAGAAAAAAATTGCCCAGGTCTGGGTCGACAATCAGGAAACCCTGAACCGCGGCGAATTCGACAAGATGGACCAGTATTTCCACAAAGACTTCACCTACGGAAACCCCAATCGCCCCGATCTCGGCACCTACGACCAGTGGAAAACATCACCCGTTGCGCTCTACAAAACCTTTTTCCCCGCCGCCTACAAGACCATTGATATTGTCGGCAAGGGTGACGATGAAATCTGGATCTACGCCACCCACTTTTGCAAACATGTGGGCGGCCCTTACATGGGCATTCAGCCCACCGGCAATGAATTCCAGGTGTTCTGGTTCTCCATTGTGAAATTCAAGGACGATAAAATCGTTCACATTTTCAGCATTTCCGACGTGCTTTCCATGCTTCAGGAAATCGGCGTCAAAGAAATTGTGCAGCCTACAGACCCCTATAAATAAAGGGTTTCAGGCACTGTTTCAGGCATGTTGAACAGCCCATGACTGTCTGTGAAAACCGCGCAGGCAACACAGGCTGTTCACTATTCTGATGCGTTTGCGAATTAATCCGGACGTTTTGCCGGGTTAATTCGCAGCCTTTCAAACAGCAAAAAAACGTCGTCAAAGCCCCCGCCAACATCCGGCATACTCTCGCATATTGACGTCACAGAATCAGCGCCACAGAACCCGCCTCGCATCGCAGTAACACACCCAATCTGCTTCCATCTTTTGCCAGGGCCAGCCTGATCAAGCCGTCAGGCAGTGATTGGCCAGCACCTATCGCTGACCAACAGACCACTACCGGACAGGATCTGTCACACCCCATCTGCAAGGTACAAAACAGCAGCCGCAAACCAGTGCACAGCGGCAACTTGCCAGGCTCTAGCAGCCATCATTTTCTGCTTGCCATGGCAAGTAATAAATAAGCATAAAGACTCATCTGTTCACGCCACCAGACTGTACAACTACAGCCTACAAGACTCTGCGACTACAGCCTAAATGTGTTGATTCGGAAGCCTTCGCCGGTATACTGTGACTCGACCAACGGCACCAATCGACATCAGCAGTGCCCACTAAAATCAAGACAATACCCCTGAAAAAACCGGGTTAAGGGAACCTTCCGTGCCTCTTTTCTGCTTGTTGTTCAATCTGGCGTCAGCCAGTTGCCGCCGGTGAAAAAATGATTTCCAAAAAGCATATTGCCGGTCTTATTGGCCTCTGTCTGGTGGCCTGGTTCCTGCTGTCCGGGCAGACCAAACCGCTGCTGCTGGGGCTGGGGCTCGCATCTGTCCTGCTCACTGTGTTTATCGCCGTGCGCATGGAAATTATTGATCACGAAAGCCACCCCCTGGCCCTTTCCGGCAAACTGTTTGTTTACTGGCTGTGGCTGGGCTGGCAAATGGTGCTATCCGCGTTCAGCGTCACCCTGGCCGTTTTCGCACCGCGCAGCAGGGTAGCCCCTGCCACGGCGCAGATTCCCACCGGGGCGCGCAGCGATATTGGCCGTGTGATTTTCGCCAACTCCATCACCCTGACGCCGGGCACCGTCGCAATCCGGGTTGAGGATGACTTTATCGAAATCCACAGCATCGACCAGGCGAACATTGCCAACCTGCAACAGGGTGAGATGCTGAACCGCATCCCGGATCCGGGGAAAGCCCCATGATCAGTTTAGGTATCACCGCTGTTGCCATCCTGGTGGTGATAGGGCTGGCACTGGTGCGCGCCTTTTTGGGGCCCACCATTTACGACCGGGTGCTGGCCGTCAATATGGTGGGCACCAAAACCGTTCTGCTTATCTGCGTGATTGATTTTCTCGGCGGCAATGGCGATTTCCTCGATGTGGCCCTGGTGTATGCCCTGATCAACTTTATCGGTGTGATCGCCATGCTGAAGTTTTACCATGACGATTCAGGCGACGCTGAAAGTGCTCAGGCACAGAACAGCACGCTGCAACAGGAGGAAATCCTGTGACGGTGCTGGAGATAATCGGTTCCGTCTGCATCATCGCTGGCAGCCTGTTCGGCGTTGTCGGCGCCATGGGCCTGCTGCGCTTTCCCGATTTTTACACCCGTATCCATGCCGCCGGGGTGGCCGACTCCATTTGCGTCATTCTGATTATCGGTGGTCTGATGATGTTCGCCAGTTCCTGGCTGATCGCCGTCAAGCTACTGATGGTGCTGTTTTTTCTGCTCTTTACCACACCCACGGCCAGCTACGCCCTGGCGCGGGCGGCTCTGCGGGCGGGCTTTCACCCGGTGACAGGCAAGAGCGGGGGCAAAAGCTGATGGAGCAGGTCATTGTCACTGTGTTGCTGGGCTTTCTCGCCGCCACGGCGGTTGCTGTCATCCGCATCAAAAACCTGTTTGCCATCGTGATGCTGTTTGGTGTCTACAGCCTGTTGTGCGCCAGTGTGTTCCTGATCATGGATGCGGGCGATGTGGCTTTTACCGAGGCGGCGGTCGGAGCAGGGATTACCACCGTGCTGATGCTGTCCACCGTGGCCCTTACCGGCAGTGCCATTCGCATAGACAAGGGCAGCGACAAACGCAACAAACTCATGCCCCTCGCACTGGTTACCCTCACCGGCTTGGCCCTGGTGTGGGGCACGCTGGATATTCCCCCTTACAGCGACCCCGCCGCACCGGTTCATCAGCATGTGGCTCCCCGCTATATCGAAGATTCTCCCCAGGAAATTGGCATTCCCAATATGGTGGCATCGGTGCTGGCCAGCTACCGCGGCTTTGATACCCTGGGCGAGGTGGCTGTGGTCTTTACTGCTGGCCTGGGCGTACTGATGCTGCTGGGCAGAAAAAAGCGCAAGGATCAGAACAAGTCATGACCCGCGATCCCGTCCTTAAAATCACCGCCAAATTCCTTATTCCGCTGATCATGCTGTTTGCCCTGTATGTGCAATTTCACGGCGAATACAGCCCCGGAGGCGGCTTCCAGGCCGGGGTGATCTTTGCCTCTGCCATCATTCTCTACGGCCTGGTGTTTGGTGTTGAGGCGGCCAGCGCCGTGCTGCCCATGAGCTTTCTGATTCGCCAGGCTGCTGCCGGGGTGTTGCTTTATGGCGGCGTCGGCGTGGTGAGCATGCTGTTGGGCGGGCAATTCCTTAACTACAATCTGCTGGCGGCAGACCCTGTGAGTGGCCAGCATCTCGGCATCATCCTGGTGGAACTGGGGGTTGGCCTGACAGTAACGGCGGTAATGGTGATTATCTTTTTTGTGTTCGCTGACAGGAATCGCCCTTAATGGACTGGCTCTTGAAAGACTGGTTTTCCCATTACAACTACTGGATTGCCATATTCCTGATGATGATCGGCTTTTATACGGTGATCAGTCGCGGCAATATGGTCAAACAGATTGTCGGTCTCAATATTTTCCAGACATCGGTGTTTATCCTCTATATCAGCCTGGGCAATGTGGCGGGCGGTTCGGCCCCCATTGTCCGCGAAGGCATCACCCTGTTTTCCAACCCACTCCCCCATGTACTGATCCTCACCGCCATCGTGGTGGGTGTGGCCACCTCTGCCCTGGGTCTTGCGCTGATTGTGCGCATCAAGGAAGCCTACGGCACCATTGAAGAGGATGAGATTCGC
The DNA here is from genome assembly GCA_000961645.1 of Gammaproteobacteria bacterium BRH_c0. Lineage (GTDB taxonomy): Bacteria > Pseudomonadota > Gammaproteobacteria > Pseudomonadales > Porticoccaceae > NAT127. The sequence goes on from LADM01000134.1 coordinate 20,009, forward strand.
GAGGTGGACAGAATGCGCGAAAGTGTCGAAATTCATATCGAAGACGCCTTGCAAGACAAAACGCTCCACGAGGATACCCCCCGGTGATCATGGACAATCTTATTGCCCTGCTGGTGATCATCCCGCTGTTGGCTGCCCCCCTCTGTTTGCTACTGCCCGCCAGGTGGAGCTGGCTGCTGACCACTGCGGTGTCGTGGCTGGTGTTTGGATTGACGATCCTGATGCTGTACCAGGTCGACAGCCAGGGCATATTGAGCTATCACCTCGGCGGCTGGGAGCCGCCCTGGGGTATCGAATACCGTGTCGATGCTCTCAACGCCCTGGTGGCACTGATTGTCGCCGGGATTGGCGCCGTGGTGATTCCCTATGCGCGCCTGAGTGTGCGCGCCGAAGTGGCGGCAGACAACAGCGCAGGCTTCTACGCTGCCTACCTGCTGGCGCTGACCGGGCTGCTGGGCATCACCCTCACCGGCGATGTCTTCAACCTGTTTGTGTTTCTCGAAATCTCGTCGCTGTCGAGCTATATCCTGATCAGCCAGCACCGCGAGCGCCGCGCCCTGGTGGCCGCCTACCAGTACCTGGTGATGGGCACCATTGGCGCCACTTTCCTGCTGATCGGCATCGGCCTGCTCTACGGTATGACCGGCACACTCAATATGGCCGATCTGGCCGAGCGCCTCCAGGAGGTTGAGCAAACCCGCACGGTCTACACCGGCTTTGCCTTTATCGTGGTGGGTGCCAGTATCAAGCTCGCCCTGTTCCCCCTGCACTGGTGGATGCCCAACGCCTACACCTATGCCCCGTCCGTGGTCAGTGCCTTTCTGGCCGCCACTGCCACCAAGGTGGCGGTGTATGTGTTGCTGCGTTTCCTCTTTACCGTGTTCGGTGTGGAGTTTTCATTCCGCTCGGAATTTTTCCAGTCAGCGCTGATTTTTCTCAGTGTTGCCGCCGTCCTGGTTGGCTCGGCACTGGCTATTGTGCAGATCAACGTCAAACGGCTGCTTGCCTATTCCAGTGTGGCCCAGATTGGCTACATGATCCTCGGTCTGGCCCTGCTCAACCTGCTTGGACTCACAGCCGCCACCCTGCATCTGTTCAACCATGCTCTGATGAAGGGCGCCCTGTTCCTGGCGCTGGGTTGTATCGCCCTGCGCATGGGTGCCACTGAAATATCCCAGCTGCGCGGCATGGGCAAGCGCATGCCCATCACCATGGCAGCCTTTGTGATCGGCGGGCTGAGCCTGATCGGAGTGCCGGGTACAGCCGGTTTTATCAGCAAGTGGTACCTGGCGCTGGCGGCCTTTGAACGGGGCTGGTGGCCGCTGATTTTGGTCATCGTGGTGGGCTCGTTGCTGGCCGTGGTGTATATATGGCGAGTAGTGGAAGTGGCGTATTTCCAGGAATCGGAAGACCAGTCGCGCTGCGAGGCGCCATTGTCGATGCTGATCCCCACCGCAGTGCTGGCCCTGGCCAATATTTACTTCGGCCTTGATACCCGTCTGCCGCTGTATCTAGCGGACAGCGCCGCGCAACTGTTGCTGGGGAGCGCGCCATGACCGCTCTTGCCGCCATGCAACTGACCCTGCTGGTGCCGCTGATCGGCGGCCTGCTGATCGCCCTGTGCGGACGCTGGCCCAATCTGCGCGAGGCTGTAACCCTGGTCACCGCCGCAGTGCTGTTTTATCTGGTAATACAGGTATTTACCGCCGTTGAGCTGGGTGGCAGTGAAGCCGCTGCCCTGTATGTGGAGTTACTGGAAATCCTGCCGGGGTTGACCATTGCCCTCCATTCCGAACCCCTGTCGATCCTCTTCGCCCTGGTGGCCAGCGGCCTGTGGATTGTCACTTCGGTGTATTCCATCGGCTATATGCGCGCCAACAGGGAAAAGCGCCAGACCCAGTTTTACGTCTGTTTTGCGGTGGCCATTTTCGGTGCCATGGGCGTGGCCTTTGCTGCCAACCTGCTGACTCTGTTCCTGTTCTACGAGGTGCTGACCCTCTCCACCTATCCCCTGGTGGCCCATAAAGGGGATGACAAGGCCAGGGCGGGAGCGCGCACCTATCTGGGCATACTGCTGGCCACCTCCATCGGCCTGTTCCTGCCCGCCATGCTGTGGACCTATTTTGTCGCCGGCACCCTCGACTTCCGCGTCGGCGGCATTCTCGAAGGCAAGATCGGCGAAGTGGGCGCCACCCTGCTGCTGTTGATGTTCATGTTCGGTGTCGGCAAGGCGGCAGTGATGCCCATTCACCGCTGGCTGCCTGCCGCCATGGTGGCGCCCACGCCGGTGTCGGCACTGTTGCACGCTGTTGCCGTGGTCAAGGCCGGTGTATTTACCATCGCCAAGGTGGTGATCTATATCTTCGGTACCGACTTTCTGCTGGACGTGCCCCATGAAGTCATCGCGGTGTATATCGCCGGGTTTACCATTGTCGCCGCGTCAATCCTCGCCCTGCGCCAGACCAATATCAAACGCATGCTGGCCTATTCCACCATCTCCCAGCTGTCCTATATCGTGCTGGCGGTGCTGGTGCTGACGCCACTGGCGGGCATGGGGGCGATCATCCATATCGTCGCCCACGCCGTGGCCAAGATCACCCTGTTCTTTGCCGCGGGCGCTATCTACACCGCCAGCAAGAAAACCGAGATCAATCAGCTCGACGGCATCGGCTTTCGCATGCCCGTCACCATGGGCGCCTTTGCCATCGCCGCCCTGAGCATGATCGGCGTGCCCCCCACCGGCGGCTTTGTGTCGAAGTGGTACATGATCGCGGGGGCTTTCCAGAACAACAGCTACTTTGTGCTGGCAGTGCTGACCCTCTCCACTGCACTCAATGCCGCGTACTTTTTGCCGGTGATATTCCGCGCCTATTTCCGTCGCGAATCGGTGGCGCCGCCCAAACCCCACGGCGAAGCACCGGCACCCATGGTGGCGGCAATCTGTGTCACCGCCGCACTGACGCTGCTGGTATTCTTCCTCAATGGTCCGCTGGTGAATTTTGAGCAAGCTGTACTGGGAGGCCCCTGATGAGCGCCGACAACAAACTGCAAAAAAGCTGGCTCTACCGGCCGGAAAATCGCAAAAAACTCTGGTGGGGCTTTGCCTTTGTCCTCGCCGTCACGGTGCTGGCCCAGCTATTGATTCCCGTTCATGGCCATTTCGCTTTTGATGAATGGTTCGGCTTCAATGCGCTGTTTGGTTTTATTTCCTGTGCTCTTATGGTGGTTTTTGCCAAGGTGCTGGGATATCTGTTGAAACGCCCTGACGATTATTACGACAAGAAGAGTTTCGACAAGAAGTACCACGACAAACATAGCGACCACCATGTATAACGACGACAATGCTTGAACTGATCTTTCCACCCGCCCTGA
>LADM01000080.1 GCA_000961645.1 Gammaproteobacteria bacterium BRH_c0
ATCCCCCATCCCCCATCTCCCATCTCCCATCCCCCATCTCCCATCTCCCATCCCCCATCTCCCATCTCCCATAAGACCTTTCCCTGTCCATCACACAATGGCTCGCAATCAGTCGGATATTTCCTGACTGATAATGTCGGACACATCGATACCCTTGGCCATCGCCTCCCGCAGCCAGCGCTTTCTGGCCAGGGCCTGCATGTTCTCGGTGTTGTCGGTTTCGTCGACAATGTCGGTGCCGAGGATGGTCTCGATAATATCCTCGAGAGTAATAATCCCCACCATGCTGCCAAATTCATCCATCACCAGGGCGATATGCTCACGGGTATCGAGGAACTGGTTGAACAGCCTGGTAATCGGCAGCGACTCGTGGGCGACGGTAATCTCGCGCAAAATCGTTTTGAGGGGCTGATCGCTGTGGCCCCGGATATGGGCAGCCAGCAGCTGATCCTTGAGAAAGTAGCCTGTGATATGGTCTGAGCGATCAGCTTCGTAGAGGGGAATGCGGGAAAACGGCAGCTCCGGCTGGCTGTTGAAGTAGTCCTTGATGGTGGTGTCTTCCGACACCCGGTGCACCACCGTGCGCGGCGTCATGATGCTTTTCACTACCACCGTATCAAAGGCAAGCAGGCTCTTGATCATCTCCGAGTGAGTATGTTCGAACACCCCTTCCTGGGCGCCGATCTCCGTCATGGCGAGAAAATCCGAACGGGAAAACAGGCTCGCTTCATTGCTGACCTTGAAGCGCCGGGTGGCAAACTGGCACAGCCACACCAGCGGAAACAGCAGCCAGATCACATACTTCAGGCAATACACGGTAAAGGTCGCCAGCCGCTGCCAGTGGGTGGCACCGATGGTTTTGGGAATGATTTCGGAAAAAATCAGGATCACGATGGTGGTCAAACCCGGCACCAGCAACCCGGTAATCAGCGGCGAGGTATCGGCCCAGATCTTGGTGGCCTCCTGACCGACACCGATAGCGCCAACCGTATGGGCCACGGTATTGAGTGTGAGAATGGCCGCCAGGGGTCTGTCGATATTCTCCTTGAAGGCCCGCAGCTGCACACCCAGGGCTGTGCCCTGCTGGATTTTGATCTGGGCATAGGAGGGGGTAATACTGAGCAGCACGGATTCCCACAGAGAACAAAAAAACGACAGAACCGTCGCCAGCAGCAGGAATGCGATCAGGGTGGTTAACATACAGTACCAGGGTTGCCAGGAAGGCTGCAGTTTATCAGCAAGCCCGGCCTGCTCAATAGCCCACTGATCACCCCCTGATTCCCGGCATCAATTAGCCGGGATTTTGCTGGCTCTCCATCATCCAGCTGGCGAGCAGGAACAGGATGCGGGCGCCCACATTGCCGTCCCACTCGTCGCCGCCGTCGAGGGGGTTGGGGCACACCTCGCACAGGTCGAAACCGATAATGCGGCGACCGGATTGCACCAGGGCCTTGATCAGAAAACGCGCCTGTTCAAACTCCAGCCCGCCGGCCACCGGCGTGCCGGTATGGGGGCAGAGGTTGGGCTTGAGCCCGTCGATATCAAAGGAGACATACACATTGGCGGGCAGGGCCGCGATGATCTCGGCAACCAGCGCTGCGAAAGGCGTGCCGCCGTACAGCTGCTCCTTGATGTCCTCGTCGTAGAACACCGCAATGCGCGCATCCCCCGCGGCAAAGGCGCACTCCTCCTCACTGAAATCGCGAATTGCCACCTGCACCAGCCTGGCGGGCGCCGGTTCCAGGGCCATCACATTGCGCATGATGGAGGCGTGGGAAAAGGCAAACCCCTGGTAGGCGTCGCGCAGATCCAGGTGGGCGTCGATATGCAGCACACCAAAATCGCCCTGGTATTTGTCGCACAGGTAATGGATTTGGCCGAGCGGGCTGGAGTGATCGCCGCCGATCAGGGCAAACAGCTTGCCCTGCTCATCCAGCACCCGGCACTGCTCGTAGACCAAGCTGTTGAGCTGGTGGGAGGCGTCATTGATACCGTCGCGCACCCCAACCAGATCGGGCCGGGCATTGAGGGAACCGCGACTCTCCAGCTCCTCCTGCACGGCCTTTGCCAGCGGCTTTGCCAGGTTGTTGATGTGGATGATATCGGGGCTGAAGGGCAGCAGGTGGAAACCCTTCTCATAGTGATTGGGCAAATCCCGCTGGTAGAGGTCGAGCTGCGGGCTGGCCTGCAAAATCGCCTGCGGCCCCTGTGAAGCGCCATTGCCGTAGGAGGTGGTGACCTCCCAGGGCACCGGGATAAACACCAGGCGGGCATCTTCAAGGGTAGTGGGAATGGCAAAAATACCATCGTCCGCCGAACCGGTGAGGGCGGGATCAAAAGCGGGGGTGGTGGATTCGGTCATGATTTATCCAAAGGCCGGTGGTCAACGAGGTGCCCATTCTAACAGGCAGTGCCGGGTTTGCACTGCGACAGGCTCTACCCACAAGGCCAGGGCAGTGAACAATCAGCGCGGACTCCAGTCATACCACAGGTCACACCGACCAATCACAATTAAGCGGCAATCAGGCTATACTCCGAGCCTCAGTCAGGCCATGGACAGCGGCCATACCCGGCCCCGCAGCAACCTCTTTCGCGGCCCCACCACCCAACCGATGACCGATCAGCGACATGACAAAATACCTTGCCTCAGCCTTTATTATTCTGTTCCACAGCCAGGCGCTCCACGCCGGCATTATCCAGTACTTCAAGGAGGAAGACGGCAGCACCAACTGGCAGTACATCGCCAACTTCTCCAGCAGCATGCTGATCCTGTTGCTGTCGATCGCTCTCATCAAGCTGTTTTTCACCATCCGCCAGGTGCGTCGTTCCAACCGCGCGTTGAAAGCTATTCGCAATGACCTCGAAATTCGCGTCAAAGAGCGCACGGCAACCCTCAACGAATCCAACCAGCTGCTGAAGCAAACCAACCAGCTGCTGGAAACCGAGGTCAAGGAACACCGCGAAACCACCAGCCGCCTGCGCGCCTCCGAGGCCTACATCAAGAATATTCTCGAATCCATGCCGCTGATGCTGGTGGGTATCCGCGAGGATGGCGAAATCACCCAGTGGAACAAGCGCGCCGAAGAGATTGCCGGCATCCCCACCGCCCAGGCGCTGGGCAAGAATCTGTGGAAAACCTACCCCGCCATCACCGTGGCGCCGGACCAGATTGCCCAGGCCCTGGCCGACGGCAAACCGGTGACCATCAAGCACAGCCAGCGCGGGCGCTACCACTTCGACATTATCATCTACCCGCTCAAGGATCAGATGGAGGCGGGCGCCGTGATCCTCATCGACGACGTCACCCAGCGGGTCGCCACCGAGAACATGCTGATCCAGCGCGACAAGATGTCGTCCCTCGGCGAGCTGGCCTCCAACATGGCCCACGACATCAACACCCCCCTGCAGACCATCCTTGATGACATGAGCCATGTACGGGATTGCCTCAAAAACGATATTCTCCCCGGCAATGGCGAGGTTCTCGGCAAGCTCAACAGCCTGCTTGACGACGCCAGCGAAAAAGGCAAGCAGGCATCTGCGGTTATCACCAACCTGCTGTCCTTTGCCGGGGCCCAGGGGAACGAGAAAAAACCCGAGGATGTCACTGCCATCATCGAACACAGCCTGACCCTGGCCGCGGACGTTATCTCGGTGCCAGGCAAGCTGCGTTTCAGGGACATAGCCATCGAGCGCGACTTTGATCCGGCGCTGCGCAAAGTCCCCTGCAACCGCTCAGAACTGCAGCAGGTCTTCCTCAGCCTGTTCCGCCATGCCTGCCACGCCCTCAGCAACAGCCGCAATCCGGAGCAACAACCGGTCATCCACCTGGAAATGAAAGAGCATTATGACGCCCTGTGGATCAAGATTTCCCACAACGGCCAGGGCCTGACCTACGACGAGCAGAAGTATATTTTCGAGCCCTTCTTCAACAGCCCCGACGACAATAAGTACGACGCCAGCAAGCGCCTGTCGTTTTCGTACTTCATCATCACCGAGCACCACAAGGGCCAGATGGCGGTGACCTCTGATGTCAATGTCGGCACCACCTTCCACATGCAGATTCAGCTACAGTAGGGGCCATAACATGATCCAGGCAACAGCCTTGCTAACACGATTAGCGGTTACCGCAGCTGCAGTGCTGATGCTGGCCAGCCCATTTGCCGCAGCCGGGGATACTGTGCTGATTGATGTACGCACTCCGGAGGAGTTCGCGACAGGACATCTCCCCGGCGCACTCAATATGCCCTACGAGGATATAGTGAGGCTCACCGCCGAAGCAGGCATTGGCAGGGATACTCCCCTGGCCCTGTATTGCAGAAGCGGTCGCCGCTCGGGTATCGCTACGTCGGAATTGCTGGCCAACGGCTTTACCCAAATCGAGAACCTCGGCGGCTACGAAGCCCTGGCTAAAGACAGGGGAAGCTGTACAGCCAGCAACTGCTAGGACCCCGTCGCTTAAGAAAGCCCCGGCATCCGGCGAGCGCAGCGGCTTGTCCTCAGACAACACCGCAGTAAAGCCCGACAGCAGGGGGGCGCAGACAATCAGGCATAAGCCGTCATAACACTGGCCCGCAGTCATGTGGGCCAGTGTGTACAGCAGCAACTGCAACCCGGCGTTATTCCGCCGTACGCTGATTTCCCGCCTTGAACCAGTCCACCTTGCGGGTCATCACCATCACCGCCCCGAGCAGGCCAAACAGCAACAGCGACCCCATCAGCAGCGCGTAATCCTCCGCACTCAGCAGCCCGTAGAGCAACCCGTAGAGGGCCGCCAGAGCGGCGCAAAAGCTCAGGCCCCGCAACCGGCTTTGCAATACATGGCCCACATAGTAGCCAATCAGGCCGACACAGAGCGTTGCCGACACGCCATAGGCGAGAGCAAACCCGATATGTTCGGTGAGGGATAGCAGCAGCAGGTAGAAAAATGCCAGCGCCAGACCCACCATGCCGTACTGGACCGGGTGCACCGCCAGGGCTTTGAGCACTTCAAACAGGAAGAAACCGGCAAATGTCAGGGCGATAAACAGCAGGGCGTATTTGGTGGCGCGATCACTTTTCACATAGTGGTCCACCGGGTCCATAAAACTGACCCCCAGGCGGCGGTTGTTGAACGACTCACAGCGGGATCTCTCAGTACAGTCCTGCAGGGCCTCTTCCAGATTGGTGGAGAAAAAAGACGTGCTCCACCGGGCGCTAAAGCCGCTGTCATTGACTGTGCGACTGACAGGCAGGTAGTCGCCAACAAAGGCGGGGTGAGGCCAGTCGGAGTTGAGCGTTACCCGGGTGTCACGGCCAATGGGCTTGATATCGAGCTGGCTGGTGCCCTGCAACCGCAGATCGAGGGCAAAATCCAGCGCCAGGGGTTTGGTGACATCCACTGACGCCAGGCTGGCATGCACCCCATCCCCCAGCAGACTGAGCTGTGAACCGGGGCGAAATACCCGTGCCTCTCCGTTAACACTTAGTGTGAGACCCGCACCAATACCGCGTATATCGCTGATACCCAGGGCAATAAAGGGCTGCTGAAAGTGATAATCGGCAAGATCCTTGTCAATCCCCAGTCCGGCGGGCACGGCAAATTTGCCCTGAATTTTGCTGTCGAGATGATAGAGCCTTGCCTTGTAGATACCGCGGGCGCGCTCCTCGGTGGTGATATCCCCCTGGAGGGCAAATTGCTCCGGCAAAAAAAACAGCTTGCCGCTGATTTCCCGCTCTTCAAGATGGCGTTCAGCACCATTTGCGCCCTGCTTCCACTGCCGCACGGTTTTGCGATAGGGCACCACCAGCAGCGGCCCGGTAATCTGCTGGCGGTAACTGGCACTGCGGGCAATATCGTCAAGCACCTGTTGGCGGTGCTGCTGACGCTCGGCAATCAGTCCGTCGATCATGTTGAGGGGTATCAGCAGCACCAGCATTAGGAGGCCGATGGTGCCCAGTTTCCAGGCAAGACTGCGGTTCATGGGTAATTCTCCTGTGGGTTTGGTGAGGAGAATTGTGGCGAACCGCTGTGTGGCCAGAATGGCTTTACTGTGGGGATTGGATGGTATTTGTGTGGCCGGGGTCAGCTGTCAGGCGGCAGGCAGGGTCAGGCGCGCCACAACACCCGCGTCACTGTTGCCGATCCACAGGGAACCGCCGTGCAATTGCGCCACTTCTGCAACAAAACTGAGGCCAAGGCCGGTGCTTTTGCGGCCTGTTGTCGGGCGCGGCAGGGAGTAGAAACGCTCTGTCAGGCGCGGCAGGGCAAAGTCGGGAATCGGCTCGCCCTCATTGATGACCGATATCTGCACCTGCTGGTCCTGCCGTTCGGCAACAACGCGGATCAGCCCGCCAGGCGGGGTGAAATCGAGGGCGTTATCGAGCAGGTTGGCAAGGGCCTGGCGCAGTAGAAATTCCTCACCCCGCACACTGATACCTGTAGCAATCTGCCTGTCGATGCGCAGTCTCGCTTGCCCGATGGCAGGCCCACGGACCTGCAGCAGTTCGTCGATCACGGGGCCCAGAGACACCTCGGCAATCTCATCCAGCCCCTGACGCTGCTCCACCTGGGCCAGGTTCAGCAGGCGTTCGATCAGCTGCTGCAAGCGGCGGCTTTCGTTATCAATATTGGCGATAAAACGGTCGCGCTGTTGTGCAGGAATCTCCTCGTGCAGCAGCTCAGCAGCACCGCGAATGGCCGCCAGAGGCCCCTTCAGTTCGTGGGTGAGGGTCTGCACGTAGCGCTCCACATAATCCTTGCCTTCGAGCTGCACCCTCATGCTCTCCAGGGCGCTGGCCAGCTGTTCCAGCTCGCCGCCACCATAGCGCGGCAGCTGCG
>LADM01000095.1 GCA_000961645.1 Gammaproteobacteria bacterium BRH_c0
GGCCACCTCGGGCATGCGCTCCAGGATCGGCTGGCTCCAGGCGGGCGCCAGCACATCGATGGGGGTATCGGGTTGCTGCATTTTCAGGCTGCTGAACAGGCTCTGGGCCATCACCATATCCCCCACCCAGGAGGGCCCGATGATGAGGATGCGATGTTCAGGGGTCACGGCGCCCGCCTTGTCCCGTGTAACTGCTGATCTCAATGATGATGGCCTCCCGGGCTCAGTCCGCAGCATTGATGCTGTCGCAGGGCGCAGTATACCAATGCCATCGCCTCGAGGTGGCTTTCAGCGCAATTGGCGGTGTAGACCCTGGACATTCCCGGCCTTCGTCAGTGCACAGCATTCCAATTTGGCTGCCAGGTGATTACAATCCGACACTTTTGCCAGACTCCGTGCCCGCACCCTGTTTGAACGCCTGACTGGTTTTACCGAGACCCCTTCTATGACCGCCTTTGGCACCGTTTTCATGCCCGAAATGGCAATCTCTTTCTTTGATGGCGCGCGCTGGAGCGATGCGCAGATTGTGCCCAGTGACAGCCTGAAACTGCACCCTGGCGCCCATGTGCTGCACTACTCCAGCACCTGCTTTGAGGGACTCAAGGCCTTTCGTCACGGCGATGGTTCCATCAGGATTTTCCGCATGGACCGCAACCTTGCCCGCTTTGCCAACAGCAGTCAGATGCTGTCGCTACCGGCCATTGATCAGGCCGCCACGGCCCAGATGGTTGTCGATATTGTCCGGCGCTTTGCCGACGCGGTGCCCGAAGTGCCCGGCTCCATGTATATCCGGCCTACCCATATCGGCACCGAGCCCGCCATTGGCAAGGCGGCAGCGCCGTCACTGACCTCGTGCCAGTATGTGCTGCTGTCACCGGTGGGGGATTACTTTGCCGGCAAGGGCGACAACGGTTTGCGCCTCCTGCTTGAGGAGGACAGCATGCGCTGCGCCGCCCACATGGGCATGATCAAGAGCGGCGGCAACTATGCCAGCGCGCTCGGTCTCACGCTGCGTGCCAAGCAGGAATTCCATATCGACCAGATCCTGTTCTGCCCCAACGGCGATGTGCAGGAAACCGGCGCCGCCAATTTTTTGCTGATCGACGGCGATACCCTCATTACCAAGGCCCTCGATTCCACCTTCCTCCACGGCATCACCCGCGATTCCATCCTCACCCTGGCCAGGGAGATGGGCATGGATGTGCAGGAGCGCCAGCTGTCCATTGAGGAACTGCTGGAGCGCGTCGCCAAACCGGGTTGCGAAGCCGCCCTGTCCGGCACCGCGGCAGTATTGACGGCAGTGGGCACCCTGTTGCACAAAGGCCGCGAATACACCGTAGGCACAGGAAAACTGGGACCCACCACCGCGCGACTGCGCAAGGCTCTCAACGATATCCAGTGGGGCCACAGGGAAGACACCCACGGCTGGCTGACCAGTATTTGAACATCCGTTGAAATAATGCGGTTGTGACCTGTCAGGTCACAACCGCATATCTGCGCAGCCAAATCAACACTGCCTTGCTACCGCTGACAGCCTGTTACCCGAAGTCTAAAGCCTGCGTAACTCGCCTCAAAAAACCTCCTCCCAGATCGCCCTTACCTGCTCCCGATGATGGCAGGCCTCCTGCCAATCGCCGCTGCCACTGCCGATAACGGCGGACAAACCCTGCAAATTGAGCCGGTGCAGAAGGCTGCGGAAGAAGATATACGCTGCCTGCAATTTGCCGACGGCCTCGGCTGACAGCAGGTCACTGGCGCCGATGGCGTCCAGCAGGCGCATGTTGTCGGTGTATGCCAGCCAGGCAGGATAGCGGGCGGCGTGGCGCAGGACGAGATACTGGACGACAAATTCAATGTCGACGATACCGCCAGCATCCTGTTTGAGCTGGAAGCTTCCTGCGCCCTTATCGGCACCGGCAGAACCGAGATGGGTACGCATCTTTTCGCGCATCTGCGTCACTTCCCGGCGCAACTCCTCATCCTCCCGCTGTGTGCACAGCACAGCGCGGCGGATATCCTCAAAGGCGCTGGCGATGGCGCTGTTCCCCGCTACCGGTCTGGCGCGCACCAGGGCCTGATGCTCCCAGGTCCAGGCATTGTCACGCTGGTACTTTTCATAGGCTGACAGGGAGGTCACCAGCATCCCCGAATTGCCGTTGGGTCGCAGGCGCATATCCACCTCATAGAGCACGCCGGACACCGTCTGGGCTGTGAGGATATGGATGATGCGCTGGCCGAGGCGCATAAAGAATGTCGCATTATCAATGGGCTTGTCCCCATCGGTGCTCAAATTGGGGTTGGCGTTGTGGATAAACACCAGGTCCAGATCGGAGCCGTGACCGAGCTCGATACCCCCCAGCTTGCCGTAGCCGAGCACCAGTATTCCCGGCTCTGCTGCTTGCTCACCATCCTTGCCGGGATGACCGTGGCGGGACACCATCCACTCCCAGGACAGGGTCAGCACATGGTCGAGGATCACTTCCGCCAGCCAGGTGAGATTGTCGCTGACCTTCATCAGTGGCAGCGCGCCATCCACTTCGCAGGCGGCAACCCGCAGCCCCTGGGCCAGGTGGAAATAACGCAGCGCCTCCATCTGGGCCTCAAGGTCTTCCGGCGCGATCCGCAATACCTGCTGGCGCAGGTCCTGGGCCAGACTGGCCTTGTCCGCCGGGGTGTAGAGGGTGCGGGGATCGAGCAACTCGTCCAGCAGCGCCGGGTAACGTTCGATCTGCTCGGCAATCCACACGCTCTCACCGCACAGGCGTACCAGTTGGCGCAGGGCGTTGGGGTTTTCGATCAGCAACACCAGATAGGCACTGCGGCGCACGATGCCCTGCACCAGGGGCAGAATCCGCGCCAGGGTTGCACTGCCCCCCGGACCTTCCGCGCAAGCGGCAATCAGCAATGGCATAAAAGTGTCGAGCCGGGTGCGCACCCCCGCTTCCAGCGCTTTTACCGCCCGGCTGTTGCGCAGTGACAGCAGGGCTTGCGCCATCTCGTCACCATTGGCGTAGCCCAGATCGGCAAGATCCGCCCCCAGACTGTCGGGCTTGTCCGCAGCCAGCCACAGGTGGCGGGCGCTCTGCACTTGCGGTGGCGACTCGCGGTCCTCCACCGGCACACTGGCGATATCGTCAAACACTCCGCGCACCAGTTCGCGGTGCTGATCCAGCTGCGCCAAAAAATCCTCCCAGCTGTCAAAACCCATCACTGTGGCCAGCGCGGTGCATGCCGGTTCAGACTGTGGCAAGAGCTGGGTTTGCTGATCCTTGTGACCCTGGATGGCGTGCTCACAATTGCGCAGGAATTCGTATGCCTGCCAGAGTTGCGCGCTGACGCCGGTCGGCAGCAGCCCCTCACTGTCGAGCAGCGGCAGGATCTCCTTCAATTCGGCATTCTGGAAGCGGGAATCCTTGCCGCCGCGGATTAGCTGGAAGGCCTGGGCGATAAATTCCACCTCGCGGATACCACCGGCCCCCTTCTTGATATCGGCATTCATGCCCAGGCGTTTCACTTCGCGGTTGATCAGTGCCTTCATGTCACGCAGCGACTGGATGGCGCTGAAATCGATATATTTGCGATAGGTAAAAGGCCGCAAAATGGCCATCAGCTTTTTGCCTGCCGCCTGGTCGCCGGCCACCACCCGGGCCTTGACCATAGCGTAGCGCTCCCAGTCGCGCCCCTGGGTCTGGTAATACTCCTCCATGGCATCGAAATTGAGCGCCAGTGAACCACTCTGGCCGTAGGGCCGCAGGCGCATGTCGACGCGGAACACAAAGCCGTCGACGGTATTGTTGTCGAGGCACTGGATCAGTTTCTGGCCCAGCTTGGTAAAAAACTCCTGGTTGCTGATCTGGCGTTTGCCGCCTGCGGTTTCCCCGCCTTCCGGGAAGGCAAAGATCAGGTCGATATCGGAGGACACATTGAGTTCCCAGGCCCCCATCTTGCCCATCCCCAGCACCACCAGCTGCTGCGGCTGGCCGCTGAGCTTGCCCATCGGGGTGCCGAAGGCGTCGCACAGCTGGGGATGGAGGATATCGAGCGCGCACTGGATACAGGCTTCCGCCAGGCGGGTCATATCGCCGGTGGTGTCCAGCAAGGCGGCACTGCGGGTGAAATCCCGCCACAGGATGCGCACCATTTCGCGGCGCCGGAACTGCCTGAGCTGCCGTTGCAACTCGGCTTCGGCAGTGGCGCCCTGCAAGGCAGCAGACAGGCGCTGGCGATAGGTATCGGGGCTGTAGCGGGACTCCAGATCACCACTCTCCAGCAAATCCCGAAACATCTGCGGATGCTGCACGCAACTATCCACCACAAAGGGACTGCACCCCCAAACCCTGGCCAGCTGGCTGGCAAAGTCGGGGGCCTGCAAGCGCTGCTCCAGCCAGTCACAGTCTCCGCCACAGCGCTCCCGGTAGCGCACCAGCCCCTGGCGAGCGCTGTCCACTAACGGCTGGGGCAGATCGGGTTGGTCGGGGAGGACGCTGGCAGAGTTACGTTCAATGCTCATGTTCAGGGGTTACTCGCAGTACTTCTTCAATGGAGGTCACTCCGGCGGCCACTTTCTGTGCACCGCTGAGACGCAGGGTGCGCATGCCCTCTTTCATTGCCTGGACCCGCAGGGCGGCGGTGTCGCAATCGTCCTTTACCAGGGCTTTCATGGCCTCCGACATGGGCATGATTTCATACAGGCCCTGGCGCCCGAGGTAGCCGGTATTGCGGCATTCGAGGCAACCCGCAGGCTGAAACACAGTGGCCGGTGCTGCCAGTTTCCAGGGGCTGACCAGCTTCTGCCACACCGCCTCATCCACCTCAGTCTTTTCCTTGCAGTGGGGACACAGCTGGCGCACCAGACGCTGGGCCATCACGCCGTTGAGGGTGACGCGAATCAGGTGGGCTGGCACCCCCAGGTCCAGCAGGCGGGTGATGGCCGTGGGCGCATCGTTGGTGTGCAGGGTCGACAGCACCAGGTGCCCGGTGAGCGCCGCCTGGGTGGCCATATCGGCGGTGGCAAGATCGCGCACCTCCCCCACCATGATGATGTCGGGGTCCTGACGCATCAGGGTGCGGATGCCGCTGGCAAAATCAAAGTCGATGTTGGTCTGCACCTGGGTCTGATTGAAGGCCGCCTCCACCATCTCGATGGGGTCCTCCACCGTGCTGACATTCACCTCCTCCGTGGCCAGCTGCTTGAGGGTCGAATACAGGGTGGTGGTTTTCCCTGAACCGGTCGGGCCGGTAACCAGCACAATGCCGTTGGCGCGACTGGTCATCTGCTGCCAGCGCTCGTGATCGCGCCCGGCCAGGCCCAGGTCGGCAAAACTGCGCAGCAGCACTTCCGGATCGAAGATCCGCATCACCAGCTTTTCGCCAAAGGCGGTGGGCATGGTCGAGAGGCGCAATTCGACCTCGTCGCCCTCCGGGGTTTTTGATTTGACC